>SDWK01000380.1 GCA_004195335.1 Shewanella sp. | reverse complement strand
GTTAGATCCCTTCATTTTATGTAATAGGCTAATTAACAATTAGTAACCCAGAGACTTTTAGCCCACTAAACTTGCTATGAGTTAGTGTAGAAAGGATGCCATTATGATCGCTAAGAAACTATTCCCCCCCCTATTATGGACAGCCATCGCCGGCAGCTTATTGTTAACTGGCTGCTCACAAACTCAGGATACAGCCAGTCTGAACGAGCAGATTCAACAGGTACCTCTGATCCCGGTTGAATCATTTTTTAATGAACAAGACATCAGCCAGCTCAAGACTTCCGGTGACGGCAAATGGTTGGCTTTTTTCAAAGAGTATCAGGGGGCCAACAACATCTATCTAATGGCCGCCGGAGCCAGACCCGAAGAAGCCTATCCGATAACTCAGTCGAAAGAGCCAATCAAGAGTTTTCGTTGGTCAACCGATGCCAGTGAGATCTTCTTCTTGAAAGATACCGGTGGCAATGAAAACACGCAGATATATCGCCTTACCCTGCAGGACAATCAGATAACCCCCACGGCAAACATCACGGCGCTGACCAGTAATATTGAGGTGAGATATGACCTGTTAACCCAGCCGAAAGAGAAGCCCGACACCTTAGTCTTGATGTCAAACCAAGATAACCCTCAACAGTTGGATATTTATCGACTCTCACTTGGATCTGGTCAACTGACCCAAATTTTCGATAACAGTTATGGCTTCTCCGACGTAGAGATGAATAAGCAAGGCGACCCCGTGATTGGTATCAGCAGTAATCCAGACAACACCTCAGATCTTTATGCCAAGCTCGATGGAAAATGGACCAGCCTGATTAAGACAGAGTTTGGTGAAAACATTGATATTCTTAGCTTCGATGAAGATAACCAACTGGCTTACATCAGGGCCAATATCGATGACAGAGATAAGCTAGAGCTCTTAAGTTTGAATATGATAACGGGAAAGATTGTCACTCTACACAAAGACCCTCTGGATGAATCCGATGTCTCTGATGTGCTGTTCAACGATGAAGGTGCACCATTAGCCGTTTCTTACTACGGTGGACGCCTGCGTACTTACCCGCTGAATGACTCTTTTGCAAAAAATTGGCAACGGATAAATCGTCATTTCACTGGGGATGTCGAGATCACCATCAGTGATATAAACGAAAAAACGGGCCTTTGGCAGCTGCATGTGGCCAGCGATGTAGACATGGGGAGCGACTATCAATATGTTGCCAAAACAGGCGAAGTGAATGTACTGCTTAAGCAGAACCCGATTATCAAACCTGAGCTGCTATCAAAACGTCAATCCATCACCTACCAGGCTCGCGATGGTGTCAATATACAAGCCTACCTGACTCTACCTAAGAGTCAGAACAAGAATCTACCCACGATCATACTTCCCCATGGTGGCCCCTGGTCCCGTGACTACTGGACCTTAAGTTCAGGCTATTTCAATCCTATCGCTCAGTTATTAGCGAACCGTGGCTATGCGGTATTGCAGCCTAATTTTCGTGCATCGACAGGTTTTGGCAAACACTTCCTCAATGCAGGTAACAAAAATTGGGGCACTGGCAGCATGCAAGACGATTTGACCGACGGGGCACATTATCTCATCAGCCAGGGGATCGCCGATAAGCAGCGCTTAGGGATCATGGGCGCATCTTATGGTGGCTATGCAGCCCTTGCCGGCGCGACTTTCACCCCGGATCTATATCAGGCGGTGATCTCCTATGTCGGTCCTTCGAGCCTGATCACACTACTGGAATCATTCCCGCCTCATTTCCGTCCTTATCTGGGACAGTTTTATAGTGCGGTAGGCGATCCTGAAATCGACACGGACAGAGTGGATATGAAGGCGCGTTCACCTATCAATTTCGTCGATAACATCAAGGCACCACTGATGTTAGTCCAAGGTGCCAATGATCCCAGAGTGACTCAAATTGAATCGGATAATATCGCCAGAGTGATGTTTAAACGCAAACTACCGGTAGAGTATATTCTGGCAAAAGATGAAGGCCATGGCTTTCGTAAACGCGATAACAAACTCGCGTATATCGTGGCAATGGAACAGTTCTTCGGTAAGCACCTCGGCGGTCGTGTCGATAAAGCCGTAACTCCCAGTCTCAACGCCCACCTCGATACGCTAAAAGTTGATGTAGGCCGACTATAATAACCGGAAGTTCCTAGTTCCTAGCTGTCCGGGAACTAGGTTATAAACCCCATATTTTACGCTGTCACCTCTTCTGCCTCTGCCACCTCTTCAAGCTTTTCTATCTTAAAGTCGAAGTAGGCATAACTTGCACTGATTAACGGGCAGACAAGGTTAAAGAAGGCATAGGGCAAATAAGCAATGGTCGCGACCCCTAACGTGCTGGCCATGTAGGCACCACAAGTATTCCAGGGAACCAAAGGACTGGTGATCGTCGCAGAGTCTTCTAAGGCGCGACTCAAATTGACAGGCGCTAAACCTCGCTTGGTGTACTCGACTTTAAGCATGCGGCCCGGCAGTAAGATGGCGATAAACTGATCGCCGGTGATCAAGTTAGCCCCGATACAACTGGCCAACGTTGTGATGATTAAACTGCTGCTCGAGGTCACCACACCCAAAATGCTCTGTAAAATGCGCTTCAGCAATCCGGTACGCTCCATGACTCCGCCAAATGCCATGGCACAGAGGATTAACCACACGGTATTGACCATGCTACTCATGCCACCACGGCTCAGCAAGCTATCAAGTACAGCATCACCAGTATTTGCCGTATAACCGTCGAACATGGCAATCCAGATCCCCTTCACTAACGCAATCGCAGGCGATAAATTCGCATCGCCAACAAATTCAATAATATTGTCAAACTGAAACAGGGCGGCACAGATAGCCCCGGCAAAGGTGCCCAAAATAACGGTGGGAAATGCGGGCATCTTCTTATAAGCCAGCACTAATACCACCAACAAAGGCAAGAGCAGGTGCACACCCGGCTCATATTGAGTCTGTAGGATATTCAGAGTCATCTGAAGATCGCTACTGCCTCCTGTACTCTCGGTGCTAAAACCTAAGATAACGAAGCCAATCAAGGCGATAATAATACTCGGGGTCGTCGTCCACACCATATGCCTGATATGGCTAAAGAGATCGGTTCCCGCCACGGCGGGGGCCAGGTTTGTAGTGTCTGACAGAGGCGACATCTTATCGCCAAAGTAGGCACCACTGATAATGGCACCCGCAGTAATTTCGACACTCAACCCCATGGCTCCGGCAATACCAATCAAAGCGATACCTAAGGTGCCCGCCACGGTCCATGAACTGCCGATACTGAGCGCCACCACTGCGCACAACAAACACGAAGCGGCATAGAAGTATTCAGGGTTAAGCACCTTCATGCCATAAAAGATCATCGTCGGCACCGTTCCGGCTAAGATCCAGGTGCCAATTAAAGAGCCAACCGAGAACAGAATAAGTAATGCTCCCGTGGCCATGGAGACACTGTGTACTATCCCCTCCTCCATCTCTTTCCAGGAATAGCCATTTTTCGCACCAATAGCCAAGGCAATACAGGCCGCCATGATAAGGGCAATTTGATTCGCCCCCGAAGAGCTATCCGATGAAAACAGATACACAGCCGTTGTTAACAGAATCACTAAGGCGATAATGGGAGTTAACGCATCAAGCAGACTCGCGGGCTTATGTTGAGATGGTTGAGTTGATTGCTGAGGCTCATTGTTTGAGGACATCACGTTTTCCTTATTATTATTTTTATCTCGCTTTGGAGCATCATTTACTTGCAGTAAGAACCACTCTTCCGATGGTTTCTCTCCCACGAGGGTCAGTCATGTTTACACAAAATTAACAATCACGTCCATATTCGTTACATCGCCGAATTGGCCATGCCAGTCTACTGGAATGCCTCATCAGACTAAAAATTCAACCGGATAAAGAAAAAGCCACTAGTTATGCAGATAAACAGGATAAGACAACCGAATTTAGCAGAGGAAAAGAATTAAGTTTTTGCCGAGCAATGCATTAATAGTGTCTCACTTACTGCAATAACAAGCATAAGAGATAAGTATGGCTGCGATTCGATTCCCCCCTTTCCTTTATCCGTCGAGTAAATTAAAATTGCGCCACTTAAATTAACTGATACCGAAAGCTCAGGCTTCAAGGCATATTCAATGAAACTCACAGCACTTTCTCAGCCTCTATACGATCATCTTTATCGTGATATTCTCCAGTTCCGTTCAACCTTCGACCTACCCAGCGAAGATGAAACCACATTGGATGACAAGGCTGACACCCTGCACACTTCATTGGCTATCGAAGAGCTAACCGAACTTGCCGAAGCCGATACTCGTATGGAACAAGCCGACGCCATCGTCGATTCTGTCTATGTCCTTATGGGCCGTTTAGTTCATCTTGGTGCTACTGGGGTAAACGATCGCATCGAGATCAGTTACGTCATCGACCTGCTGTTACATGTCGCCAAGAACCGCGAAATCGATTTCGTGACCTGCTGGGATGAAGTCCACTCGAGCAACATGAGCAAGGTGTGTCGTAACGAACAGGAATTAACGGAAACGATCGAGTTTTACGCCAAACAGGGCGTTGAGATCATCGGCAGCCAGAAAGGGGATTTCATCATCGCCAAATGTGCCAAAGATGTCGACATGGCGGGTAAAGTCGTACGTCAAGGTAAGGTGTTGAAATCGGTTTACTATCGTCCAGCAGATCTGGCTAAGCTAGTGAAAGCTTAGGTTTTTCAATTTAGGATTAGTATTTAGGAAATCAAATTTCATTTGCTGATTCTTTGCGGC
>SDWK01000378.1 GCA_004195335.1 Shewanella sp. | reverse complement strand
CCTATATTACTCAATATCCATTCGTTATAGAAATTGTTATCGTTTGATTGTGAACTTGATATTAAATTGTTTTGATAAGTGTGATGGGGTCGATATGAGTAATTGGGAACAGCGTGGGCATTATCTGATAGAGGTCGCTCAACGTTGCCTGCAAGGGCATAAGACATTCGATCTATGTCGTTCACACTTAGTGAAGGCAAGCCAGATCTCTAAAGGAACCATCTATAACCATTTCCCTTCAGAAGCCGATCTTATTGTCGCTGTAGCATGTGCAGATTACAGTCGCTGGCTAAATCAAGCCAAAGAAGATGAGTCTAAATATAGCGAGCCTCTAAATCGAATTTTATTTCATCACTGCTGGCGGCTTAGAGATACGCTCTCTAATCAGCGTTTTGTCATCGAACGTGTGATGCCAAATGCTGAGATTTTAGTGCAAGCGACTCAATATTACCGCCATCGCTTCGAGAAGCTTTATTCTCAATACGAACAGTGGAATAAAGCTCTGATTAGCCAAGTTGGTGATGTTGCCGGTTTCGACAGGGCCGAGTTAGTGGTGAACTATTTACGCGGCGCCATGATAAATAGTGACGATGCCAACAAGCATAGCGGTGATGTACAGATGTATTATCAATTCAGTTATGCTCTAACCCATCTGATGGGACACTCAGATAAACGTATCCCTGGCAAGATAGAGTTCTCAGCCTGGTTAGTGCAGGCCAGAGCGGCATCTGCGGCTTAACAAGGCAGCTCTATAGTCACATTTAGCCCATGGGGGGCGATATTCGCCGCTGTAATGCTTCCCTGATGGGCAAGTATGGCGGCCTCAGTAATGGCAAGTCCTAATCCCCAACCACCGGACTCACGCTCTCTTGCCGATTGTGGACGATAGAAAGGTTTGAAGATCGCCTGCAGATCTTGTTCATTATCGATACCGGGCCCATCATCGGTTATCTCAATTGTCACCATGTTCATTGCCTTATGGGCTTTGATTGAGACTGAAGATTGTGAGTAACGAATCGCATTACGTAACAGGTTTTCTATCGCACGGGACAGAGGCTTAGGATAAAGGGGCAGCTCTATCTCCTCATCTATCTCAATTCGCAACTCCTTGAGCTGCTGTTCCGCTTCAAATTCGGCATCATCGAGTACCTGCCCTAATGTCTCAGCTAAGCCCAGATGTATTTTGTGTTCATGAGCATTAAGTTTGACTTTAGATAGCTCTAATAGCTCTGAAATCATCTTTTCTAACTGCTCAGCTTCATAGCCAATACGCTCAGTCTCTGCAGATTCCTGACCCTTCTTTCGAGCTAAGGCTAATGCGAGCTGTAAACGAGTTAAAGGTGTACGTAACTCATGGGAAATATCACTGATGAGTCGTTGTTGGCTGTTAACCATATTTTCAACGGAGTCGGCCATACCGTTAAAGGCTTGAGCCAATTGACCTATCTCATCATTTCGCCTAGTGGTGGCATTGTCGACACGATTGGTCAGATCACCGTTGGCAAGTGCATCCGCACTGAGTCTTAAAGTTCGAAGTGGCTTACCTAAGTGCCATGCGAGCAGACCACAAAGCAACCCAGACAAAGCAATTGCCAGCGTTAGCGTTAGTAGTTTGTTTTCTGCGAAGAAGAAAAACCAGGGACGTGGGTGACGATCATTAAATCGACCATACAAAGAGTATTGCTTTCCT
Source organism: Shewanella sp. (assembly GCA_004195335.1). Lineage (GTDB taxonomy): Bacteria > Pseudomonadota > Gammaproteobacteria > Enterobacterales > Shewanellaceae > Shewanella. The sequence continues at coordinate 3,098 of SDWK01000378.1, read as the reverse complement.
GATACTGCAAAATCGTAAGGTCCAAACAGCAGCTCATCTTTAAACTGATGACTGATCGGTTTACTGGTTTCTTCAGCCATCAGCATAAATCGTCTCATACCTCGTGATACTTTATCGGTATTGATGACCCTTCCTTGATCGTTTACCAGATAAAACCGAATCGGTTTCCCCTGAAAATCACGACGGTGATTAAGGCGTCTGAATTGATTGCTTTGAATGATCTCCGGGTTATCTATGATCCGCTCTGCATATCGCTCGAGTAAGTTTTCTAAATGAGGAGGTAATGGGGCACGATCATGATTTTGCTGCAATAGAGGAAGCAGGCCGACAATAGCAATGATCAAGGAGCTACACAGCCAGAAGCCGAGCAGTAATTTAATAAAAATTCGATTAGGGAGTCTATCTTTGATCATTAGGGCAGCCAAATGTAACCCTTACCTCGGATCGTCTTGACTCTTGGTCGACCATCTGTTCGTTCAGGTAGTTTTTTACGTAAGTTTGAAAGGTGCATATCTAAGCTGCGATCGAATGGCATCAGCTTTTTCCCGAGTACTTTTTCGCTCAGCATCTCTTTGCTGATTAGCTCACCGCCATTTTGTAACATCTCAAACAGTAACCCGAACTCAGTACCAGTTAATATGAGTAGTTGTTCTTGGCAAAAGACTTCCTGCCTGCCGGGGTCGAGTTGAATATCACCATATTCATATACTGTCTTTGCCTTTTCTTCCGGTAAAATATTGGAGCGTCTTATTATTGCTTTTATTCTGGCAACGAGTTCTCTGTCATTGAAAGGTTTAGGTAGATAGTCATCTGCACCAATTTCAAGCCCGACAACTCGGTCAATCTCATCACCTCTTGCGGTTAACATCAGAACCGGAGTTTGCTTGCTGACACGCAGTGCTTTCAGAACTTCAAACCCGTTGAGTTTAGGCAGCATCACATCTAAAAGAATCAGATCAAATTGCTTGTCGAGTGCGAGCTCGAGTCCTGTCTGCCCATCATGGGCAAGAGTAAGGTCGAATCCTTCTAACTCAAGAAGTTGTGCCAAAAGCTCAGACAGGCCTAGGTCATCATCGATCAATAATATTTGGCTCATAACTTTCTCTACCTTAAAACAAGACGCTAACACCGGAATTATACCTTTTTGGATGTCAATTGCAGTTTATCAATGTAATTCTACGTAAAGATAAGAATGTAGTCATAGGCAGCAATAGTCAGTCTTACTTTATTTACAGTCTTTTACGAAACCAAAACCCTGACTTACATAGGGGGCGCTAAAATAGCTAGTGTCGAATCAAGGGGATCACCCCATAAAAATTAGAGGCCAGTTATATGAAAGCGAATACTTTGAAAGCAGGGCTACTTGCCATCGTGGCCAGTACCGCGTTATTAACGGCAAGCGTTTATGCAGAACAGCAGACCGGATGCCAAGAAAGCGGCTACCATATGAAGAGTGACAGAATGGGGCATCATGAGGGTATGAAGAAGATGTTCAGAGGGTTAGATTTAACCGATGAGCAGCGCACCGAAATCAAAACATTGATGAAAGCACAGAAAGAGTCAATGCGGGACAGTCGTCCAACGAGTGATGAGCGCCAGACACATAAAGCTGAAATGCTTGCCTTGATCACCGCAGACAGTTTCGATGAATCTCAAGTAAAACTACTTATGCAGAAAAAGCATGAGAAGCGCCAAGATAAAGCAGTAGGCATGCTTAAAGTTCAGAATGAGATATATAAGCTACTGACTCCTGAGCAGCAAGTTCAGTTTAAAGAGAACTTCGAAAATGCCCGGTCTCGTAACGAACGTAAAGGCGACCGATAGTCATCAGTATTTTAGAATGATTTAAGATACACTTAGGGTCATGTGCTTCCCCTGCTATCTAATAGAAAATGATAGTAGCTATAGATAGTAGAAATATGATCCTATGAAACAAACTTCCCAATACGATTTTTGGGTCAAGTTAGCTAGCCGCGCGGCGGTGGCTACTGCCTTGACCCTTATTGTGATCAAAATGGCGGCTTGGATGTACTCAGGTTCTGCCAGTATGCTAGCTTCCTTAACAGACTCCTTTGCCGATGCCCTTGCTTCAATCGTCAACTTCATTGCTATCCGATATGCAATAGTACCTGCCGATCAGGACCATAGATACGGACATGGTAAGGCTGAGCCTCTGGCTGCCTTAGCCCAGTCAGCATTCATTCTTGGTTCAGCATTCCTGTTACTGTTTCATGGTGGCGATCGATTAATTAATCCGGCGCCAATTAATCATGCCATGCTAGGCGTTGTAGTATCCGTTATTGCCATTGTATTAACGTATGCTTTGGTCTTACTACAGAAAAGAGCCTTAGCTGAGACTTCCAGTACTATTGTGGAAGCCGATGCGCTGCACTATAAGTCTGATCTGTTTCTGAATGCTGCAGTATTACTCGCATTAGTATTATCTCAGTATGGTTGGTGGTGGGCCGATGGTCTGTTTGCTATTCTTATTGCCATATTTATTGGTCAACAGGCCATTGGGCTTGGCTACCGTTCAATTCAGTCATTACTAGACCGAGAGTTGGATGCTGATACTCGATTGAAGATTGTAGAATTAGTACAAGAAGATCCCCATGTAAAAGGGATGCATGATCTTCGAACCCGAGAGTCAGGAAAAACGACTTTCATCCAATGTCATTTAGAATTAGATGGATCGCTTAGTTTAAGAGAAGCGCATGAGATAGCCGATAAAACAGAGGCAAGGATCCGGGCTGCATTTGACGATGCCGAAGTGATCATTCATCAAGATCCGGTTTGAATAGGCCTGTTATCCCCTGATTCATTCCAAAATGTGGATAACTCAGGGGGTAAGCCGTGGGTATAGTGTGGCTAAGGATGGAATCTGCAAAAAGATCGGTTTTCTATTAAAAAGCCCTTGTGCTCTGGGCTCACATCCCTATAATGCGCATCCACTGACACGGCACAGCAGGCCAACTACTTAGGTAGTACGGGACTTGCAACGGTGTTAGAGAGTTAAGTTTCTATTGAGATTTGATTCAGGTGACAAACGCTTTAGGGCTTCGGGTTTTGATTGATTATCACATGAGTGATTAAGAAAT
>SDWK01000686.1 GCA_004195335.1 Shewanella sp. | reverse complement strand
AATGCGCCCATATAGTTACCTATGGTCAGCTCACCTGACGGTTGTGCACCGCTAAGTACTATGGGTTTGGCAGGGTTAGTCATACGTTTTCTTGCTCCATTACTCTTACGCTATTATTTACTAGTGTCAAAATTTCACTAAATTTTTCACAGACCGCATCTGGGCTGCTAAGACTGATATCTTCACCGTAGTTATACCCATAGGTCAAGCCTATCGAAGTAATACCCGCAGCTTTAGCCGCTAAAATGTCATTTTTTGAATCGCCTACCATCAAAAGCTCGTCACTCTCGATCTGCCAATGGCTTAAAAGGTGCGTTAAGGGCAAGGGATCGGGTTTCATTCTGTCGAGAGAATCACCACCAAGCACTTTAGAAAATAGGTGACCGATGTTAAACGCCTCCAATAGAGGTATGGTAAATCGATGCGGTTTATTCGTCACGATTGCCAACCGATACCCTGATGAACTCAACGCTTCCAATACGGTTAAAACATCTGGGTATAGCTCGCTGTATCGCTGAAGGTGTTCTTGATAATGATGCATAAAACGAGGCATAACTTCGTCGAGTCGAGATTGCTCAACCTCATGACCAAGTGCAAAAGAAAGTGCTCTGCGCATCAACATTTCGGCGCCATTCCCCACCCAACTTCTCACCAGCTCTTCAGAACAACTCGATAATTCAAACTCAGATAATGTAGCTTGAGTGGCAGCAGCAAGATCCGGCACACTGTCGATCAGTGTACCGTCGAGATCGAAAGCGATAGCTTTAAGTTTTCCCCAGCGTCCCATAAATTATGACTCGCTTTTGGCTAGCTCGATACGCATCTCATCGATAACCGCTTTGTAATCAGGTTGATTAAAGATCGCAGAACCAGCCACAAACATGTCGGCACCCGCAGCGGCGATCTCACCAATATTCGCAACGTTAACACCGCCATCGACTTCGAGACGAATGTCATAACCGCTGTCATCAATTAGCTGTTTAACTTGCCTAAGCTTATCCAGTGTCGATGGAATAAACGACTGTCCACCAAAACCTGGGTTAACCGACATCAATAGAATGACGTCCAGCTTATCCATTACATGGTCCAGGTAATGCAGTGGAGTACCCGGATTAAATACTAAACCGGCTTTACAACCAGACTCTTTGATTAGCTGTAAGCTTCGGTCTAAATGCTCAGAAGCTTCAGGGTGAAATGTGATAATCGACGCACCAGCTTTGGCAAAATCAGGAATCATACGGTCAACGGGCTTTACCATCAGGTGAACATCAATATCTGCTGTAATGCCATAATCACGCAGTGCCTGACATACCATAGGGCCAATAGTCAGGTTAGGAACATAATGATTATCCATAACATCAAAGTGAACCACATCGGCACCGGCATTGAGGACAGCATCGACATCAGCACCTAAACGGGCAAAATCGGCAGATAAAATAGAAGGAGCAATAAGAAATGGGCGCATAGTAAACTCACTACAGTGTTTAAGAAATACGCTATTCTACCTTTTGCGAGCTTAAGGCTCTAGGGCTTATAAGGGATTTAGAGATGATCAATCACAAAAACCTCATACATTTGTACAATAATTTGTAGCGACGAAAAAATAATGTTCAAAATATAATCTGCTTTGCTATAATGAATCGACCTGCGAAGGAGGTTTGATAAAGGAAGATATGATGAACCAAAGGATAAAACTCACAACAAATATGAAGTCGGCCGCTTTTATTGCCACTTCAGCAACCGTTATAGCCGTAACAGCCATGAGTTTTCAAAGCATTACCTCTGCCGATGCCCTATCAGCCAGTGTATGCAGCACGACTTCTGAATCCAGCTACAATTCCTCCCTTCCTGCAAGTCACCCTAGTAATCGTTGTGCGCGCCAATCTGAAGATCTCAATTGGGCGAATTGGTTTACGGGTAAGAGTCGTTCAAATCAGCTTCATTTTGTCGATCTTCTCGAGCTGTTACATGGACATAGCGACGGCCCACTAGACGATGTCACACCAGCAAACAGCCAACAAAATAGCTTTTAGAATAAAGGGTTATGTTGCGAAAGGTTTGGAACTTATTGCTCAGCACTCTGGCCGCCTTCTTCGGTGTTCAGAGTGAGCAAAATAGAAAACGAGATTTTCAAACAAGCTCTGCCCTCCCATTTATTATTATGGGCATAGTGCTCGCGATAGTCTTAGTTTTTACGTTACTGTTTATCGTTAGGAAAGTACTCGGTTAAACGAAACTCTTCATTCTCATAGCGCTACAGCTTAGATCGAAAACAGCTATAGCTTGACGCTAATCGTTTTCACTATGATAACGGTCATCATATAAAGCCATTAATTCATCTACTTTCTTGCGTCCACTGCCTTTTTGGCTGATATTTCTCTGCACCTGAATCGTACCAAATCGAGCACCATGGTACAGCTCTCTTGTGAGCGGAATATCATGGTTACTGATGAGAACAGGGAAGCCACGCTCAATCGCGGTATGGCGAGACTTACGAGCAAGCAGGGCTTGATCATCTAAGCTAAAACCTGCGCCGACATAAGTCGTAAAACTTGCTGTAGTTGAAAGAGGGGCGTATGGCGGATCGCAATAAACAACATCACCTTCAGTCGTTAGCTCAAAAGCCTGCTCATATCCAATACAAAGGAACTCGGCACGTTGAGCTTTCTCAGAGAAAAGTCTAATCTCTTTTTCTGGGAAGTATGGTTTCTTATAAGTTCCAAAAGGCACATTGAATCCGCCTTTTCGATTATATCGACACAAGCCATTGAAACCATGACGATTCATATATAAGAAATAGACTGAACGAAGAAATGGGTCGCTACTTAAGTTAAATTCAGCTCTAACTCTATAGTAAGCTTCCTTTTCATTCATCTCAGGCACAAACATCGCTTTAGCAGCCGTAATATATCGCTCAGGCTCAGTCTGAACAATCTTATATAGATTGATCAGATCCTGATTGATATCACACAGAAGGTAACTTGAGTAATTTGTATTTAGAAATACAGAACCCGCGCCAACGAAAGGCTCCACTAAGCGCTTCCCCTCAGGAAGATGCTCTGAGAGTGCTTCAATCAGTTTGAATTTTCCGCCAGCCCACTTAAGAAAGGCTCTCTGTTTTTTACTCATCTAAATTGATTGAATGCTAAGAAAAATGAAGTCACCGATTGTACTCTGTTTATTAAGGAATATCACGAGTAGGAAGACTATCTTGCAGCTCATAATCAACTAAATCTTTCCATGAACGGATCCAAGGGTCATTCAACTGATGTTTTTCTACCATATCCAATGCTTTTTCGTGTGCCAGACTCGAAGTGGAGAAATGACCGAGTAAAATAACCCACCTCTGCTTGTATCTAGCCACCTTAATATCCGTCTCACCTTGTAACTGATTGAGTATGTTATAGAGAGAGTTTACTTCACGAACGTTTGCCAGCTGCAAAGTATAGCCCCTTGTCAGTAGCTCACTATTGAGACGCTCTGTTAACTTGGAGTCAAGACCCTTGTCATCTTGACGGTCCTGAATACCCGTTGAAACTAGTTGAGTTGACTCAATATTATCCAGCCCCTTAAAGACCTCAATAGAGGGTTCTTCATCATCGCTAGTTGCCGACGATGCTTCAACAGGTTGTATGGTACTCCCATCTGAAGTTTCATCGACATCAGACTGTTGCACAACATTTTCATGAGTATTATCTTCGGAAAGTGTTCTGTTATCTTCAGCTTCAATCGCGGGCAAGGTTTGATGTAGGATAAAATAACCAACCATGAGCCGCTCACCATATTGATATAAAATCGAAGACTTAGGCTCTGCTTCAAATACCGTTTTTTCCGGCCCACGGAGCACCTCTCCGAACTCTTCTGTGGGTAGAAGTAAATAGCCTATCACTAAGCATAAAAACATCAGAGTACCCAACACTGCCATTTTGTGCCATTGACGTGATACCGCTATTTCCGGCTCGCCATGAAGAGCCAACTCCAGAAGATTGACGACCTCTTGTGGGCTACCAGACTGTTTTTCTAATTGTTCTTTGACGATCTCTCTGGGGGTAAAGGGAATCTGTTCACTGCGGCTCAATAAAGTGTAGTAAAGCGCCTCTCTTTCTTGGAATGTGAGGGGTTCGATATTAATAGATAACAGGATTTCCTGCTGTTGCTCGGGTAATTGAGTGACCAAGTCTTCAAAAAAATCAGCCGTAGTCGTTAATGCCACTGAGAGAGACTTACCGGGAATTGATAACTGACTGAGTACAATACATTCAGCAATGATCTCTATAGGAAGGTAGTGAGCATCATCGAGAACAATACAAGCAGCCTGAGGCAAAGCCCCTGATAGCCTCAATAAGGTTTCAGGCAGAGGAAGCTCATCATCAAAAACAGGTTCTGACAGTAGCTGAACTAATATTTTTCTACGTATTTCACTACAGTCACTATGCTTTGGACATGTGACCAGGGCTGAGCTAAATTCATCCAGCTCATTTAGAAGGGAAGTAACGAGAGTCGTTTTACCGGAACCATAGGCTCCAGTGACCACCAGCAACTGTTGTCCATAGAGACTGACATGCTGTAGTCGTTGCAGTAAGGTTTCTTGACTTGGTAATAAAATTGAGTCTTTAAGTGTCACTCATGCACCACACAAAACTATGCGCAGCGAATAACAGTTTCCAGTAGCTCATCGCTCACCTCACAGTAGATCCCAGCCTGACCTATCGCTTCAGGAAGAACTAATCTGAGTTGACCTTTAAGTACCTTCTTATCTCGCCGCATATGCTTAATGAAATCTTCAAAAGCCATTGAATTAGGAGGAGAAACCGGAAGATCGAATGCTTCGAACAACTTGATTATCCGACAAACAATTGACTCATCAATTAAATCCATCCCAGATGCAGTATTAGCAGCAAGTACTGTGCCAGCAGCAACCGCCTCACCATGCAACCAAACACCATAACCCATTTCGGCTTCTATTGCGTGTCCAAAGGTATGTCCCAGATTCAGAAGTGCACGCACCCCCTGCTCTGTTTCATCTTGAGCAACAACTTCGGCTTTAATTTCGCAGCAACGTCCAATCGCGTAGGTTAACGCTTGAACATCCAATGATTTCAATTGCTTGACATTATCTTCCAACCATTTAAAAAACTCAGCATCCCAAATTATTCCATACTTGATGACTTCGGCCATCCCAGCAGAAAACTCTCTAGGGGGGAGTGTATTTAAAAAATTGGTATCAATCATCACCATCTTAGGCTGATAAAACGCGCCTATCATGTTTTTACCTAGTGGATGATTTACAGCTGTTTTTCCACCGACAGACGAGTCAACTTGAGCCAGTAATGTGGTTGGCACCTGGATAAAGTCGATTCCTCTCTGGTAACTTGCAGCAGCAAAGCCTGTCATATCACCTATCACACCACCACCTAAGGCAATAAGAACGGTATCTCTGCCTAGGTTTTGTTGCAATAAGGAGGTGAAGATACTATCCATCTGCTCAAGGGTTTTGTACTGCTCTCCATCGGGTAAAATGACGGGGTCAACACAATTGAACGAGGATAATGCTGTCTGTAACTTCTCAAGGTAAAGAGGCGCTATCGTTTCATTAGTGACAATAAGGATATTTTTATCTTGGAGGTAGCGAGCAAAATGCTCGCCACAACTCATCAAATTCTGGTTAAAAATTATTGGATAGCTTCGCACACCTAAATTAACCTGAATTTGCTTCATTTTTCTACCTAGAAACCTAACTGTTCAATAATTTGATTGGCAACCACTTTGGCGCTTTGCTCATCAGTCTTTACGATGACATCAGCAATCTCTTCGTACAGAGGATTACGAATCTCAGCAAGATTTTCCAAAACTTCTCTTGGATCGTCTACCTGCAATAATGGGCGTCGCTTATCTCGTTGGGTACGAGCAACTTGTTTATCGATCGTTGTTTCTAGATATACGACAATTCCACGAGCAGAGAGGTTATTACGAATCTCTTTACTCTGAATGGAACCACCGCCTGTCGCTAAAACAATACCTTGTTTTTCAGTTAAATCAGCGACTACCTGTGTTTCGCGAACGCGGAACCCTTCTTCGCCTTCGACATCAAAAACCCACGCTATATCCGCACCAGTGCGGCTCTCAATTTCTTGATCTGAATCGTGGAACTCTAGGTGCAGCATCTGCGCCAGATGACGCCCAATAGTGCTTTTACCAGCCCCCATAGGGCCTACGAGGAAAATATTACGTTTCTCAGCCATTGAATTTACGTCTGAATCTTATATGAAGTTTGCCGACGTCGATTCGAAAAATAGAACCGACCTAAAATGTTACCTTGCTCTATTGAGACTTGACCAATGATTATCTCAGTTAAACACCATTAAAGGCAAGTAGTGATGCTCATATTCTGTCAATTTTGTCATTTGAATATAAAAAAACCAGTACTTTAAGTACTGGCTTGTTCATAAGTCATTAATTTCTTAGAGATCTTCAGAAATGATTTTTGGTGTCACGAAAATCAATAATTCCTGCCTCTTATTCTCATCTGTTGTACTCCTGAACAAGAAGCCGACAAAAGGAATGTCTCCCAACACAGGGACTTTACTCACTCGATTAATCAATTGCTGCTGATAGATACCACCAAGCACAATCGTCTCACCATGATCGACCAGAACCTGAGTACCTATTCGCTGGGTATCGATAGAAACCGCAGAGCCCAAAGGTGTGGCAACCACTTTACCTTGAGAGTCCTGAGTAATTTCAAGATCGAGAATCACTCTATTATCTGGTGTAATTTGTGGCGTTACTCGCAATGACAACACTGCCTTTTTAAAGCTAATCGTTGCAGCGCCACTGGAACTAGCCTCTAAATAAGGGATCTCAACACCCTGTTCGATATAGGCTGCTTTTTGATTAGAGGTCATGATGCGTGGACTCGCGATGATCTCTCCTTTATCTTCTTTTTCTAACGCACTCAGCTCCATGTCGAGTACCGTTCCATCGGCCAATTTAGCCACGTGAAACGCAACTCTAGCAGCACCGCTAGTTGCCGGCAAATTCACATTCAACCGGTCAACAAGGGCTGGTACGATGCCATTTGAAATACTCTCAGCTCCCTCAAGACTTCCAGAAGTGCCTTTATCTCCCTGCTGATCTGTCACTCCCCACCTGATACCGAGTTCCTCAGAGACATCATCCTTAACCGTCACCATTCGCGACTCAATAAGCACCTGACGAATTGGAATATCCAGGACCTCAATTAATCGATGAACATTCTCTAATGATTCTTCAGTATCTTTAACCAATAGTGTATTTGTACGTTCATCGACCGCCACGCTACCACGAGTCGATAACAGACTGGAGTCACTACTTTTTAAGAGTTCGGCGATGTCAGTCGCCTTAGCATAATTTATCTGTAGATATTCAGAATATAGCGGGGCAAGCTCTTTAACTTCCTGCATATTCTTCAATTGCTGACTTTCTCGAATAGCTAACTCTTCACTAGGAGCGATCATCAGGATATTGCCCTCGATACGCTTATCCAGACCCTTCGTCTGTAAGATAAGATCCAGAGCCTGATCCCAAGGAACATCATCTAAACGTAAAGTAATATCGCCTTCGACCGTATCACTGGTTACTAAGTTAAAATCGTTATAATCGGCAATAATCTGAAGAACGGTTCTAACGGAGATACTTTGAAAGTTCAGCGATAATGAACGTCCGTCGTACTTTTTCTCTTTTTTGACGACATTAATTCGCTCAACCTTAGTCACACTCAGTCGAAACAGACTTCCCTCTTGTTTATAGTTGTACTCATAGTTTCCGGCGATATCCAAGAGTACACGCGTAGACAACTCATCCTTAAAGGTTTCAAAGCTTCTCACCGGTGTAGCAAAGTCCTGAACATCCATGACATAGAGTAGCTCTGAAGCTATTGCAGTGTTATACAACTTCAATTCGAGCTTAGCTCCAACCTGCTCCACATTTGCCGCAACGGAACTATTGTTCAGCCTAACCAGTAGCTCCCCCCCTCCTTCAGATGTTCTTCTAAAATCTATAGTATCAACACCATTAATAAATGGGTTCGTTTCCTTTGTAGCGCTATTCGCCACCTCATCGTTAATTGTAAGACTATAAACATTACCGGCGAGCTTACCTTGATAAGCTTTGACCTTATCCAGTGCGACTACAACCTTCATAACACTATTATCTTGTTTAACCTCAATAGTCGTAACTCCAACAGTATTAATTGGAAGAGTCTCTTTCTCTAAGGCCGATACACTTTCATTGAAACCAAGAATAATTTTAGCAGGTGATGCATTTAGCTCGATTTCGGGCTCCATGATTTCATTTTCAAAAATCAATTGAAGCTCTAACTGATGATCAACAATAGAGTGATACTTGACATCCACTAGACGATTGGCAGCCATCGCATACGATGTTCCTGCAGTAATTAGCGCTAAACTAACAACAAGCCTAAAAAGCGCAGACATATTACAAAAAATTTTATTCGCGGCAGAAGATTCCATTATTCCCTCATCCTTCGCTTGTTATTTCCCAGTTAATTCTAAGCTGCTGAGTCTTTCTATCCAGCAACCAGAACCATCTGGAATTAATTCAATTATTTCGACTGTTTGTGGTGTAACTTTAGAAATTTTCCCATAATACAGACCCAAGTATTCTCCAACACCCAAACGATAAACGCTAGCATCATTTGTCTCTACTAAGGCCCAGATGCTCTCAACTTCACTTAATGTCCCACGCATCTTTAAATTATCCAAGGCATATGTTTCTAAGCGCCCCTTTCGCCTCTTAAGATCGGGTTGTAAACAGTCCTTTGTCGTATCGATAATCTCCTCAGTTAATTCTCGTGAAGGAGGAACAAAGGGACTGCGCATCAAATTAGCTTGATACTCAAAATGTTCAAATTTTGGTGATTCTTTTAATGGCGGAATATGTGCTACATGTTGCGCCTTTGTCGTAGTAACAAATAGCTCTAAATCACTTCTATCGCCAACACAACCCACCAAAAACATGCTAAAAACCAATAAAGGAAGAAGTTTCATTATTATTTCCCCTTTGCTTTTTTCATATCGGCAGGTAAATCAGCCCCCTCTTTAAAGCGATACGTTTTTGCCAGTATTTCCATCGCTAAGCCACCGGAATCTGATTTTTTAATAACGAAGTCATGTAGACTCACAATACGTGGTAACTTAGCTACACCGCTAACCAACTGACCGAGTTGATGGTATTCACCACTGACAGTCATGCTGATCGGAAATTCGTAATAGAAATCTCTTGGGATAACTTCTCGCCAATCCAAACTCTCAATCTTTAATCCGGAGTCTGTCGCGACAAAGGTTAAATCATCGAGTAAACCCGGCATTTCATTCTTAGATGGTAGCATCTTAAGCAGCTCGGCAAACTGAATCTCCATTGCAGCTAACTGTTCACGGTAGAGTTTCAGATTAGCAGCTAGTCTGTATTTAGACTTAAAATCATCCCTTAATTTAACTTCTGTTTGTTGTTCGAAATTTAACGTATCTATCGCATCAGAAATAAATAAAAAATAACTGGCAACAAAGATACATATTGACAATATAGCAGCAAAAACAATTTTAACGAATGGAGGCCAACCTCCAATATTTTCAAAATCAATCTCGTTAAACTGACTCAGTTCAAGGTTCATTTACTCGCTCCTTGATCTGAATTAACCACATTATCAACTTCATTGATCGTCACTTTCAAAGTAAATCGTTGTAACTGCCTCAATTCTTCGTTGTTAGCAACAATTGACTGCATATTGGGGTCCAGCAGCCATGTAGACGTTTTAACCTTTCTCATCATGTTTGCCACATTATTATTCGACTCGCTGCGTCCCTCTATCCATAATAAACTACCTTTCTTTTCAATGCTGGAAAGATAAATTCCAGGTGGAACGATACGTACAAGTTCATCTAACACATGAGTAGGTAAGTTTCTGGATTGCTGCAAATTTAAAATGATTTCAGTACGGCGTTCAATATCTTTTTTCCGTATTCGTATTTGCTGTATTTCGGTTATCTGTTTTTCCAGAAGCTGAATTTCATTCTGCAGATAGGCATTTCTCGACCTTTGATTATCCGTCATCATGTCAATAACACTTAATGAAAGAAAAACAATCAGTGAAGAGCCAAGAAAAACTAACGCTAATATGCCAATGTAATCTCTCTTTTGCTTTTCTCTCGCTTCTTCGCGCCAAGGTAAAAGGTTTATGTTCGCCATTGAGAGTAACTCCTCAGCGCTAGACCACAGGCAATCATATATTTGCCGATATCCGGTTGCAGTTGGCTTTTCACTTCATCATCTGCATGTAAGCATCCCTGGAATGGATCCGCTATGATGGTGTGAACACCTAACTCATTCGTTAATAAGTTTGCCATTCCTTCAAGCTTAGATGTGCCACCACATAAAATAATATGATCGACTTTATCCTTACCGCTGGAAGTACAATATATCTGTAAAGTTCTCTTGATCTGCTGCAATAGCTGAGTTTGAAATGGAGATAAAACTTCAAACATATAATTACGTGGCAAATCACCTTCCAATTTGGATTTTTCGGCTTGTTCGTGTGACATCCCGTAAAAAGATAGAATTGATTGAGTAAATTGCTCTCCACCAAAAGCCTGCTCACGCACAAAACTTGTTTCACCATTCTCGACAACTGCAAATGTGGTGATATTGGCACCGATGTCGACTAAAGCAACGACTTTTCCTTCGGCTCCATCAGGAAGTTGAGCCTCAACAATCTCATAGGCCCTCCCTAATGCATAACCTTCGACGTCGACAACCTTGCTCTCAAGGTTAATATCATCGAGAACATCGACTCGGCCATCAATATTTTCCGTCCGACAAGCACTAAGTAGGACATCGACTTTGGTCGGATCCGTACTATTCACATTCAACGTTTCAAAATCAATGCTGACTTCATCGAGCGAATATGGAATAAGATTGTCAGCTTCAATTTCAATCTGACTCTCCATCTCAGCCTCACTGAGAGAGGCATCCATATAGATGACCTTTGTCATCACAGCGGAGCCAGAAACCGCAACGGCCGCAAACTTAGCGCTCTTGGGAAGTATACGTTTAATCTGCCTTAATGACTCAACGACCGCATCGACATCTCGGATCTCGTGATCATTAACAGCCCCCTTTTTCACAGGTACTGCAGCATGACTTACAATTTTATAACCATCAGCCGTCTGACTCAGCAGTATTGCCTTAATCTCGTGGGAACCGATATCGATTCCAACCATCTGCGGAGCCTGACGCTTCCATAATTTTGAAAGCATAGTCCATCGTCACTTTTTTGTTATTGTTTCAAGAATTAGATTAGCACAAAATCAACTCGTTATAGATATTTGTACAGAATGTTTCTAAGTTTTACAATTGCCATTTTTTTGACAACCGTTTTTACTTCACCAATGCGCAAGCGCCTTATATACTATTGGCCTTGCAAAAAATTTTGGAATATCCCGGTGAAGTGGTTAAAACGTATTATTATTGCTCTATTCAGCCTAGCTCTTTTAGGGGTTGGCGCTATTGCTGCGGCCTATTTGTATGTGTTGCCCGAACTCCCGGACGTAAATACGTTAAAAACCGTGAAGCTTCAAACTCCATTACGCATATACAGTAGTGATGGTAATCTGATCTCTCAATTTGGTGAGAAGAGAAGAATTCCTGTTAATTTTCAAAATGTCCCACCACTTCTCATCGATGCAGTGTTAGATACTGAAGATGCCAGATTCTTTGAACATCATGGTATAGACCCTATTGGTATCACTCGGGCGGCACTTATTCTTTTAACCACAGGAAAAAAGAGCCAGGGTGCGAGCACCATCACCCAGCAGGTAGCACGCGGCTTCTTCCTTTCCCGAGAAAAAACCTACATACGTAAAATTAAAGAAATTTTTCTCGCCATCAAAATTGAGAAGGCCCTATCTAAAGAGGAAATTTTAGAACTGTATCTGAACCGATCTTTCCTGGGTAACCGTGCGTATGGTGTCGGCGCTGCCGCGCAGGTCTACTATGGCAAAGAATTAGATCAGCTAACCCTACCAGAAATGGCAATGATCGCCGGCCTGCCTCAAGCACCTTCTGCAGCCAACCCAATTCGTAATCCAGCGAGAGCGATGAATCGTCGAAATTGGGTATTGAGTCGCATGTTAGAAAAGCAAAACATTACTCAGGTTCAGTATACGGAAGCGACCCGATCTCCCATCACCGCAAAATATCATGGAGCAGAAATTGATCTCTATGCGCCCTATATTTCAGAGATGGCGAGAGACTATTTAGTTGAAAAATATGGTGAAGAGGAGGCTTACACTGGCGGCTATAACGTCTATACCAGCATAGACTCCACACTTCAGTTAGACGCTCAGCAGGCACTAAGAAACAACGTCTACGCTTATGATGAACGGCATGGCTACCGTGGGCCAGAAGCCGTTCTTTGGACTGATACTCCACTAGATAATCATGAAGTTATCGCCCGTCTAGAACAGAAAAAAGCGTTTCAGGGCCTATTACCCGCTGCCATCATGAGTATGAGTGATCAAAGCATTCAAGTGCTCACCTCCCAAGGTGAAACGTTGGAAATTGACTGGCCGGGACTAAAATGGGCACGTAAGTTCATCTCTAATAAGCGTCAGGGTAAGGCCCCTACAATGGCTAATGAAGTTGCCGCTATTGGTGAACAGATATGGATTCGCAATAATGGGGAATTTTGGCAGCTAGCTCAAATACCTGTAGTTGCCAGTGCAATTGTGTCCCTCGATCCTCATGACGGTGCCATACGTTCTCTGGTCGGTGGTTTTAGTTTCCATACCAGCCAATACAACCGCGTCACTCAGGCTAAACGCCAACTAGGCTCTAATATAAAACCCTTTATCTATACCGCAGCGATAGAGAAAGGCTATACCCTATCGACCTTAATCAACAATGCACCGATTAATAACGCTGATACCAGACAAGGAACCGCATGGCGCCCTAAGAACTCACCTGACCGCTATACAGGGCCAACCCGTTTACGTGTCGGACTCGCGCAATCTGTTAACGTAATGTCAGTTAGGACTATGCGTTATGCCGGTCTCGATATGGCTATCGATACTTTAGTCAAATTTGGTTTTGATGCCAAAGATATCCCCAGAAATGAGTCCATCGCATTAGGCTCAAACTCAGTAACTCCACTTCAAGTCGTTACTGCATTTTCTACTTTTGCCAATGGCGGATACAGAGTTGAACCCTATTTTGTTGAACGCATCGAAAATTCTTATGGACAGATCATCGAACAATCGAATCCGACCCTTGCCTGCAAACCTGAACCGAAGCAGTTAGAAGCAGCCAAAGATGATCCTTTTGCCTCTATGGCTGATGAACTGCAACCTTCAACGACGCAAGTAACAGAGCCGGGGTGTGGCGGTAAAGACAGTCTATATGCGCCCCAAATCATCTCTGAACAAACTGCATTCCTGATCACCGATGCATTAAAGAGTGTTATCTGGGGCGGCGGAAACTGGAGTAAAGGAACTGGTTGGAATGGTACCGCCTGGCGAGCGGCAAGAGTCGTAAAAAGACATGATATTGCTGGCAAGACAGGAACAACCAACGAATCCAGAGATACCTGGTTTAGTGGATTTAATCCCAAACTAGCCACAACGGTTTGGGTAGGTTTTGACGATCATAGTCAGGAGTTGGGCAGAACCAGCTGGAATGTTAATGCCGCAAAAGATCAAATTTCTGCAGCAGAGGCTGGAGCAAAGACTGCAGGGCCTGGATGGAATGAATTCATGAAAAATGCGCTATCCGGTACGCCTGAAATTCCAGCGACTCCGCCTAAAGGTATCGTGTCTGTAAGAATCGATCTGGCGACCGGAAAATTAAGCCGTAAAACCGATTACACCAGTCGATTTGAGTATTTTGTATCAGGCACAGAGCCAAAAGAATTCGCAACCGAAGCTGAAGA
>SDWK01000104.1 GCA_004195335.1 Shewanella sp. | reverse complement strand
CTGCTTTAGTCAATCTTCTGAAGACGCGGCACTGGATCAGGCCTTCGACTACCTCAATACCAAATTCTGTCAACCTGCTATATGGTTCGATAGCTTCTTTAAGGATGACCGCACCGAGGAAGATGCGCGGGCCGGTACCATTATTCGTTGGTATAATGATTTCTCATATTATGAAAAAGAAGGTTTTAAATATAGGGCTAATTTAAATGCCCGCTTAAATCTTCCCGGGGTGACAAAAAAGCTGAAATTTATTTTTGATTCGACGGGTGATGATGACCCTTTTTCATTTTTAAAGGGGCCAGATGATAAAAATGAGCGTGACATAGGATTACGTTATGACTGGTATGAGCGTGGCCGAGTCAGTTTTAACATCAAGGCCAACTTAACCCCTAAGTTGGAAGCTCGCTGGCGCTACACCTATCCGATTTCAGAAAGTACGACTACACGTTTGACCCAAAAGGTTTATCAAGAGAAGAGGGTCACGGGTCAGTCCACCGAGTTGGATATAGAGCATGCTTTCAATCAAGCGTATCTGCTGCGCTGGACCGGGGCTGCCAGTTTTGAAAATGACCTCGATATCTGGGAGCTGGGCACCAGTCTTAATCTGTATCAATACCTCAGCAATACACAGGCGATCAGTTATCGGGCCAGTATTTATGGCGTCGATGAGCCGTATCATTATGTCAGTAATGCCAATATTGGCCTGACTTATCGACAAAACTTTGCCCGTGAATGGCTTTTCTTCCAGATAACACCGGAATACAACTGGAGCAAAGAGGCTGATAGCGAACGGCTCAATCAAGCCATTATTACTTTTACCATAGAGATCTTGTTTCAGAACATCTAGTTTTTTGAGGAGAGGAAATGTGTGATAAGGACTGGGGTTAGTGGGAATGGCATTGATTTTAAAGAAGAATTAAAGGGTGGACAACTAAATGCTATGGAATTCTTATCCCGTGGAGTGTGAAGCATTTTCATTCTTAAACCAGCTTAATAGCCATCAGGCTGACGATTTGAAAGTCATCAGCCTGACGGTTCGCGAACCTATCGGTTCGACGGTTTAAGCATCACATCAACACCAGCCCGATACTGAACAGCCCGCTGAATATCATGGTGAGTTTGGCGGTACTACCAAGGATAGGATTTAAGGCCTCACCGGAGGTTTGACTAAATTCACTGTTTAGTTTCCGGGCAATAATGAGTGACACTCCAGCTAGCAAGACCGGTAACCCCGGTAAAAATCCGAGAAAAAAACCACCTATGATTAGGGCAAAAGGCAGAAAGACAAAGGCTTGATAGAGCAGTCTTGCTTGCCCTTCTCCGATATGTGCAGCCAGTGTGTGTTTACCCGCCTTGATATCTGTTTGCATATCTCGGGTATTATTGACCAGCATAATAGCGGCATTCAAAAAGCCTATGGCGCAGCCTAAAATCCAGGCCGCGGTACTGGTGTCACCCGCCTGCAGGTAATAACTTCCGACCACGGCAACCAGGCCGAAGAAGATAAAGGCCGCGACTTCTCCCAGTCCGTGGGAGGCTAATGGGTAGGGGCCGCCACTGTAACCTAGCGCACCTAATACGGATGCCGCAGCCAAAAACGCAATTGGCCAACCACCGTGGTAGATAAGATATGAGCCAACTAAAAGTGCTAACGCGAGGCTGATAAAGATGGCATTCCTCACTTTATAGGGGGGCAGCAATCCACCTTGAGTGACGCGGACCGGGCCTATTCGTTCTTCAGTGTCGATACCACTTTTATAATCAAAGTAGTCGTTTGCCAAGTTGACGGCTATCTGTAATAAGAGGGCACAAAGCATCGAAGTACAGGCGATGAGCCAACTGAACTGTTCTAATTGAAGGGCAAGAATATTTCCCACCAAGAGCGGTCCAATTGCCGCCGGGAGTGTACGAGGCCTTATGGCCAAAATCCAAGGGTTCATTTTTTTATCGTTTTTATAAAGGGAGTGAACAGCAGTTCTGATGAAGCCTACTGAATATTAATCTGCATATGATAACAAGTTTCTCAGCGTCTATGAAGTCACCCACTTTGATGTGTGTCTCTTTGAAGGCAAAATTATTCAGCTTAACAATTTTAAACTGTATGCAATTCTGTTATCTGGTTCAAAGTAAATAGTCTGTGGATATGATTGTATAGCTGTTCGAGGGGAATATTTATTGATGGGAGGAGACATAAATATCCCTTTAAGAACTATGTATGCTCTGACTTTGTATTCAATAACCTTGTAATGGTCATTGAACTGTTTGTGAGCATGTATCGAATCATTTGAGGCTATTCATTGAGGAAAAGTATCGATGCGTTTTGATAATAAAGTTGCAGTTGTGACGGGGGCTGGTACAGGGTTAGGACGAGCTTATGCGATAGCCTTGGCTGAGCGTGGAGCCAATGTGGTGTTAATTGATTCGGGTTATGCTGAAAGTGAACCTAACTTATCGGTGATGAACTACTCCGGACTGGAACGTTGTCACAAGGCGGTTGAGGAGCTAGGCGCCAAATCTTTGATGTTCAGGCTCGATGTCAG
Organism: Shewanella sp.; assembly: GCA_004195335.1. Classification (GTDB taxonomy): domain Bacteria; phylum Pseudomonadota; class Gammaproteobacteria; order Enterobacterales; family Shewanellaceae; genus Shewanella. The sequence continues at coordinate 2,264 of SDWK01000104.1, read as the reverse complement.
TGATATCGATGGGATTAAAGAAGTCGTTCAAGAAGTGGTCAATCTATGGGGGCAGATCGATATTCTGGTCAATAATGCCGGGATTCACTCGCCTTGTGCATTTGAAAACCTCACTGTCGACATGTGGCAAACTCAATTAAATGTCGATCTCAGCGGTAGCTTCTATATGACTAAGGCCATCTGGCCTTTGATGAAACGGCAGGGATATGGTCGGATAATGATGAGCTGCGCCGCGAGCGGGTTATATGGCGATATGCACGAGACCTCATTCAGTGCCAGTAAAATGGGCTTAATTGGCCTGGTAAACAGTCTTTATCTCGAAGGGGTTGAATACAATATTAAGGTAAATAGTTTAACGCCCCACGCGTTAACCGCAATGACCGAAGAGCATCTAGCTGCATCGGTTAAGCCGCTGTTCTCAATCTCTTCCATTACCGCCAGCATGCTGTTTTTATGCAGCTCAGGTGCACCGACCGGCCAGCATCTGCTCACGGCCGCCGGGAGTGTCAGTCACGGTCAATTTACCGAGTTTAAACCGACTTATTTTGAAGCCGATACCTGTAAACCCGAAACCTTATTGAGTTGCTGGGAACAAATCCATCACGCGCTGCCGGTTAATTTTCATAAAAGTGGCGAGGATCAGGTTCTAGCTTGGGCTCGGCGAGGTGCTGCGGAACGAAACATAGTGATTGAATAATCTTGCTATCCCCCTGTAAAGCTCTGGCATGAAAGCAGAGATCTGAGTTAAGCTGTTTGGCTGTTTAATTGGGGATTGAAATGCGATGAGTCAGGTTTTAAACGATCTATTATCTTTGCTCTCTCTGGAGCAAATTGAAGTTGGCTTATTTCGCGGACAGAGTCAGGATCTGGGGTTTGGTCATGTGTTCGGCGGTCAGGTGATGGGGCAGGCGTTGAGCGCGGCTAAGCAAACCGTCCTCCCTACACGCAAAGTTCACTCTTTTCATTCTTACTTTCTTCGTGCTGGGGATGAAAAACTTCCGATCATTTATGATGTTGAAATCATGCGTGATGGAGGAAGCTTCAGTGCCAGAAGTGTTAAGGCTATCCAGAAAGGTCGTCCTATTTTTAATATGACCTGCTCATTTCAGGAATACGAAGAGGGGTTTGAACATCAGGCGCAGATGCCAGATGTCCCGGGCCCCGATGGTTTGTTAAATCAGCAAGAGTTGGCCATGACGATGGGGGACAAAGTTCCGCCCAAAATGTTAGAAAAGTTTATGGCTGACGCGCCCATCGAAATGCGTTTGGTTAATCCTGAAAATCCTTTTTATCCCCGTGCCAGAGAGCCTAAACGTAACATTTGGATCCGTGCAAATGGTCGGGTGCCCAATGACCATTCGGTTAATGAATACCTGCTGGCCTATGCATCAGACTTTAACTTTCTTGTGACGGCAGCGCAGCCTCATGGCGTTTCATTTCTCACTCCAGGTATGCGTATGGCTACGATAGATCATGCCATGTGGTTTCACCGACCACTGGACTTGAATGATTGGTTGCTCTATAGCAATGACAGTCCTCATGCCGGAGGGGGAAGAGGCTTTGTGAAAGGTCAGTTTTTTAATCAAGCCGGTGAGTTGGTCGCTTCTGCAACACAAGAAGGCTTAATTAGATTATCACCGGGAAAATAGGCTAGCCAATCAAACTGGTAAATGATGAGCCTGATCCGATAAAATGTGTGATGAGTCTGTATTTATGAAAGTGAGTAGGAAAGTATTAGTAATGATGAAAAATGCCCTTGTATTAATTTGTGTGATGATGCTTTCAGCCTGTGTCACAGTGACTGAAGATAAACCGATAATTGTTAATGGCGCCGCAGGCTATCTTGAGAAGATAGCGTTGCCAAAGGGGAGCTCAATCACCATTGCTATTATCGATATGGATACCCCCGGCGCGATTATCGCCCAGAAGAGCTTTGATATCGCCCGCGCACCGGTGCCATTTAAATTTATTCTGCCCCCTGATACGGTGAGTTCCAGCATCAACTACGGGGTTGTCTCCATGATTAAATATCAAGGACAAGTGATTTTTCAAACCTACGATCGTTTCCCTGTAATAAATAATGGAAAATACACCACAGAAGTCTTGATGAAACGTGCCAATTAAGTTGTGATTGATTTTAATACTATTGATATTTAAGGAGCTTAGGCTCCTTTTTTTTGCTGGAAGAGAGTGCAGTCATTTTTAAAGTGAGGGGGAACTGAAGTTGAATCAATATGAACAGCAGCTAGCTCAATGGATAAATG
>SDWK01000681.1 GCA_004195335.1 Shewanella sp. | reverse complement strand
GAGAAGAGCAATATCTGAGCAAATATGATTAATAATTCATTAAGGATATAAAAACACTGAATTTATCTCTAAATAGAGCCCCCTAACAGTTATGCATTTTAAAGCCATTGTTATTTACCACTGGAGGCAATATTTGAACGTATCTCGGGCTCAGAGTCAGTCGTTTATATGAAGAGGGCGATCACACTACCTAAGGTTGCGGCAGCTTTTAGGTATTGTCCGGCAGTATAAGAGTCATCTTGCTTCTGTTCCACTTTATCGGGATGATCCATGCCAAGAGCCCCATAAGCAAAAGACTTTACGCTTGTGGACTGAGCGGCCTCATCTTTTTCTGGGACATCTTTTGCGCTTGATGCGGCGGGAGAGGTTATCACTTCGGATACCTGACTGGTTGCGGGGCCAACAGGATCTATTTGAATGCCAGCCTGAGTATTGTTTTGAATGTTAGCCTGAGTATTCCTCTGACTATCCGCCAGAGCGGCATTCTGAGGAGATGGATTACTAATACCACTTATTATCATTACTTTAGCCTCAGAATTTCACCACACATATTCGACAATATAAAGCAAAACACCATACAGTAAAACGTCATAGGTTCAGACTAATGCTACAATTCGTATCAGCTCTCTCTTAATCCTTGCGACCCTCTTTAGAATCGATACTCAAATTTAAGCCCAATGACTTCAAAGCTGCGCTCATCAAGTTCAAAATGATCCCATTCGAAGCGAATATCTGTTTGGGGAGACACCTTAAAATTAAACCCCACTCCTAAATAGGGTGATATTCCATCAGGATCAACCGTCTGAGTCCGGTTCTGCTCTGGGTCAAGTAACAGGCCAGGCTCCTGTTCCCAATTGATCGCACCGATATTAACTAATGCGGATACCCCTGAGGTGAGCTCGAATCGGTAACCGACTCTTGCTCCCCAACCTGAATATAAGCGGCTGTCTTGACTCAGCAGGTCTCGATAGCGATAGTCCTGAGTCGTCCCCATATCCTGATAACCCCGACCTATGCCCCCAAGTTCGATGTAATCTAAGTTCAACTGCCAACCTAATTTTTTCAGCTGTGATATGGGTGTACTTGTTAACCCTCCATCTTCTAATCTGGTCACATTGAGCTCATTAATGAGTTGGCGAACCGAATCACTCTCGAGTAGATTGGCGAGTCGAGAGTCCCTCATTGGAGTAACTGGCTGTTCAGAGCGATAGCTACTGCGCTGAAAAATTTCACTTGCTGACACGTGATGACAAAGCAACAAGAAGAACAGTAGGGTTAACCAGGCTGAGGGGAATGAACACCGCTTAGATATACAGCCTAAGGCTTCAAACTCTCCTTTAAGCTCGTTGGGGTTGGAAACGGATTGCAAACTCAATATAGAGAGAGCCGATGGAATATTAGCGTCGCTTGGATTATCGATGAGCCTCTTCATTGCTCACTCCTCAACTAAGGATTTGGTTAAATAACAAGCAATAGTCGAGCCAACCAAATATGCGGCCGATAAGTATCAACTGCTTAGGAAGGAGCCTGAAGTAAGATCAAATATAACGCCAAATTCTTGCCACAAACTGCATTGCAGTTTGCGACAAGTTCAAGGCTTAACACTCTCCCCCTCAATAGTATAATTTACAGTAAATAAGAGGTTAACCGAACGATAGGATAGCTAGAAATCGAGCACGTTTTGATAAATTTCTGTCACCCGCTGTGCATATTGATCTACCTGTGCCGCGGCTAGCTGCCCGGGCCTTTGTTGCAATGTCAGCCTGTGGTTTTCATCACGCAAAAATAGATAAGCTTGAATTAACTCCTGAGCGTCATTATGAGGCAACAGGGCTAACTCGCCGAGCGTTGAAAATATTCGGATGTTATCAGACCAAGTACAGAGCTCACTGTGTTCATGTGCATTGGCTAACACCAGATATTGAGCAATAAATTCAATATCTGCAATCCCGCCGGCACTCTGTTTAAGATCGAACATATCAGGGCTCACCTTAAGCAGGTGATCACGCATCTTCAAACGCATATCTCTCACCGCTTGAGCCAAAGCGCTCTTCTCTCTATGCAGCTGTAAAACATCAGAGCGCAAGGTGCTAAAACGACTGGATAACGCATTATCTCCAAACATAAATCGGGCTCTAACTAAGGCTTGATGCTCCCATGTCCATGCCTCGTCACGCTGATACTGACCGAAGTTCTCTATCTCACTCACGAGTAGGCCCGATGCACCGGAGGGGCGAAGACGCATATCGACTTCATAAAGCTCACCCGAGGTCGTTCGGGTTGAAAACAGGTGTAAAATCCTTTGCGCCAACTTGAGATAAAAATGGCCAGCCTCTATCGGACGATCACCATTAGTCTCTGTATGCTCAGGAAAACGTTCGCGGGAGTAACTGTGTAAAAATACCAAATCAAGATCTGAGCCATAACCCAGCTCAATCCCACCGGCCTTACCATAGCCGATAACGGCAAACCCCATATCCCCCTCGTCAAGATGAGTAGGAACGCCATGGCGGGAGCTGACCTGTAACCAGGCTTGCATCACCACTTGCTCAATTATCGCTTCTGCCAGCAAGGTCAGATGTTCGCTCACCTGACTCACAGGTAATACCCCGGTCACGTCAGCCGCAGCAATTTTCAATTGCTGCGATAGTTTAAACTGTCTCAGCCCCTCCATCTGCTGCTCCATATCCTCTTCAGGTACTCGCAACAGGTACTGACGCAACTCGCTGCTGTAGTCATCTAATGAGGTTGTATCATAAAGTTGAGCCGGATCGATCAACTCATCGAGCAACATGGGAAATTTTGCCAGCTGAGTCGAAATCCAGGGGCTGGCACAACATAAACTCACCAGCTGTTGACGAGCGCCGGGATTCTCATACAAGAGTTCAAGATAGGTGGTACGGGTCAGAATCTGATCTAGTACCTTAGACACGGGCGCAAAGGCTTTAGAAGGAGATACCAGCGGTGTTAACTCACGCAAGAGCCAGGGCATCAACTTATCTAAGGTATCCCGGCCACGGGGTCCAATGGAACGTTTAGCAATGCTATCACGCCATGATTTAAGCATGGGCCAAAGATCCGGATCGTCGATAGACTGCTCGCTAATGAGCGCTTGTGCATCCTCATCATCCTGCACGCTCCACAGCTGCAAAGTCCACAATTGAGACGGCTCATCCTGCTCATTACCACCGACCGTATCATTAAAGTGGCGATGAATTTTACTCATTGCAGACTCGATATGCGTTCTCAGCTCGGCCTCAGATGCCATCCCCATACAGTGGCACAATCGATACCAATCCAGGCCATTATCGGGCAATGTCTGTGTTTGTTTATCACCGATGGCTTGAAGTAAATTTTCCACTCGTCGCAATAACAGATAACTCTGCTTGAGATCATCGACAGCCAAATATTCAAGCTGCCCTAAGGTATACAGGGTATTGATAGCGGCGAATAAACTTTGCTGACGCAGCGAAGGCTCCCGTCCTCCCCGGATAAGTTGGAAACTCTGCACCACAAATTCGACTTCCCGTATCCCACCGGCGCCGAGCTTTATATTATCGGTAAGTTTACGTCGCCTGACCTCTTGAGTGATTAACTGCTTCATTTTGCGCAGGGACTCGATAGCCGAAAAATCGATATAGCGGCGATAAACAAACGGCCTCAACATGGAGTGCAGCTCATCAGAAAATGCCGTCCATGGGCCCAGCGCACGAGCCTTAACCATGGCATAACGCTCCCAGTCGCGGCCTTGCTCCTGATAGTAATCTTCCAGAGCGCTAAAACTGACCACCAGAGGTCCACTCTCTCCATAAGGGCGAAGGCGCATATCGACACGGTAGACAAAACCATCCACGGTAACCTGATGGAGTAGGTTCACCAGACGCTGGCCCATTCGAATAAAGAACTGCTGGTTATCTATGGCGCGGCGGCCACCTTGTGTCTCTCCGTGCTCAGGAAAGGCAAAGATAAGATCGATATCTGAAGAAAAATTGAGTTCACGTCCTCCCAGCTTGCCCATCCCGATAACCATCAAAGGCTGAGGATTCCCCTCATTATCACAAGGTGTTCCGTATTGCTGACAGAGCTCACGATAAAGCCAGTCACGACCGGCAATAATCAGCGCCTCGGCCAAGGCGGATAGATCGAGCAGTGAATCCTCCAGGCTCGCATAACCGAAAAAGTCTCGCCAGGCCAGTCGCACCATCAACCGATTTCGGTAGCGTCTTAAAATGGCTTTCGCTTCATCTTCGCTGCGGCAAGGCTCCAGGAGTTCATGCAGCTCTTTATCGAAACTGATCCTTTCAACCCTGTCTAATTGGCCATCAAACAGGGCGGGGATCCAGTCAGGATGTCGGCATAATTGCTCCGCGATAAAATCACTCAACCCCATGATCCGATACAACTCATCACTGCATTGCTTGTCTATTGACGTCGAAAGTTCAGGCCACGCTTCATTTAACCTCTGCCAGTAACGATCCGCAACGTCAGTGATAATGGCGGGTAACGGCTTGTTACTGATATTTTCCATGGTAGTAATAATCCCTAACAATTATGGCAATCGACTTATTATCAATTAAGACATATTATGTCTTGGTTGTAATACCAATTTCATCGAATATCTGTTCATTCAGCGGGAATTCAAAGCGCTGAAGGCAAGGCGGATGATTGAAGATCATAGTTATTCTATATCAAAAGCATCGAACGTAGCATGCAGGGCTTTGAAACCCGCCCTGTGGGAGTCTCTCAGACTTTCCACTTCTGCGTTGCATTGACTTACAAGGGAATAACCATTCTCTCACCAATACGCCTTGAATTTAAAAGTCTGAGTGACTCTGAATTGATAACATATTTAATGAGACTGGTATAACTAATATAACGAACCAGATTTAATCTCATCACCGAACTGAGTTTAAACAAAAAAAGATTACTTTTTATTTCAAAGTAAGGGTTACTATAACCTAATGAAATACTAAGCTGATTATATTTTATCAGCCTCTACCAAATATAAATGGAGAAAACATGGCAGCGATGTTCATACGTGTTCTCACTCTTACATTGCTATTAACCTTAGTGGGTTGTGGCGATGACAGGCCCGAACGCATTGCTCAATTTCAGCAATTAGCCGGGCAGAGAATCGATTCCCTTAGCCAAATGCTCGATAATGGTCAGATCCGTAATGCCACCTTGCTAAAACAATACACCAGTATTTTAGCCAAGCAGCAAACCGATATGGCTCCGCTACTCAATGAACTCGCTAAAGACGCGACCACTAAAGGGCCTATGTTCACCTCCTTGGTGCGTCGTTATAAAGAGGTGGGCGATGCCAAGAACTATGTCAGTCTAGATCAGCAATTAGCTGAAGCTGAAAATATCTATCAAGCCGCCGATCCTAGCTTGTATAACGATATGCTTTCCGATCCACTGAATGTCGTTGCAGACATGTCTAAAGGCGCCTTGGGCCGAGTCAACTCCATCAGTCGTGAGGCTGCGGCTCTCGCCAATGGTGCCGAAGATTTGGGTGCGGGTAGTCAATTAGTCGGTAACCCGGGCTATGGCAACTGGCAAACAGGCTCAAATGGTACGTCTTTCTGGGCCTGGTACGGCATGTATTCCATGTTCTCCAATGTGATGCGCGGCCCTATCGGCTACGATCGCTGGTCCAGCCGAAGAAACTACAGTTACTACAATGATGTAGGGCGTTACCGTTACACCTCACCGAAACAGGCGAGTGCACAGAACAAAACCTTCGAGCGAACCAAGAAACAGTTCAACTCACAGGGGAAAAAATTCGACAGCCCCTATGCAAAATCACGCACAGGCTCAACAAGCTTATCGCGTCAAAGCACGAGTACACCCAAGGCGAGCTCGACAGGCACTCCCAGTAAAAGTGGCAGCAAGTTCCGTTCTAATTACTCTAAGAACAGCAACTTCCGCAATTCTAACAGTCGCACTACTCGCGGTGTACGCCGAGGCAAATAGATAAGGAAATACCATGACATTTTTTCAAAACTTCGGCATCACAACAGATCTCGCCATTATCTTAGTGATCGATCTGACTATTGCCATTATTCTTTTAACCTTAATGCGTTACCTTCAAGGCTGGACTGCGAATGTTGATAGCCGTGTCGAACTGGCAGAGAAAGATAATTTTGCCTTCGGGATAAGCACTGCTGGGGCAATTGCTGGCCTAGGCATTGTGCTCACTGGCGCAATTTCAGGTGAGGCTGCTGATTCTTATATCTTCGAAGCGATTGGCATGAGTGCTTATGGTTTATTTGGGTTAATCCTAATTAAACTGGGTCGATATCTACACGATAAAATTGCCCTTAATGAGTTCAATAAAAATGAGCAGATCCTCAAAGGTAATATCTCAGTGGCTATCGTTGATGCGAGTGCTGCAATTGCTACCGCCATCATCATTCGCTCAGTACTTATCTGGGCAGAAGATCTGACCGTTGACACCTTTATTGCCATCTTCAGTGCCTTTGCAATCTCTCAGTTAATGCTAGTGCTATTAACTCGCTTTCGTGAGTACCGTTATGCTAAGCGAAACCAAGATGCTTCGATGCAAGATGCGCTAGTTCAAGGCCACACCGCAGTCGCAATTCGCCATAGCGGCTATATGTTAGCCATGGCTTTGAGTTTTAATGCTGCCAGCCACTTCATCATCTATAACCCGGAAGCCTATATTGCTAACCTTGTTGGCTGGTTAATCTTCTCGGTGATCATGCTAGTTGCACTTTCAGTGCTGATTAAGATAGTGAAAAAGTTGGTGTTATCGGGAATCCATTTAGCTCAGGAAGTCGAGCAGCAACACAATATTGGTATCGCTACCGTAGAGCTGGCAATTAGTGTCGCTGTAGCTCTTATCCTAACGAGCCTGATGTACTAGCCCAGTACTTTTGTAATAACACATAAAATTCGGTTAATCATTTGATTAGCCGTTTTATTTTATCCACAAGCGTTTGACTGTGAGATACGAGTGAGTGAAGTGACGAGTTCCAAACTAACCCAGCCTGAAGAGACTCTGCCTGATGCAAAGGACCAATCCCCTTCACAAGGCACAAATACCCTAGGCAAAGAACGAAAGTTAAGCTGGTTCGATGACACCTTACTGCTCGGCATTATGGCCGTATTAGCAGGTTGTGGCTTGATCTATGAATACCTACTGTCCCATTATGCTGGTCGCATCTTAGGTGCATTAGAAGCTGCTATTTATACCATGATAGGCCTGATGATAGTCTCTATGGGAGTCGGTGCCTTTGCTGCTAGGAAAATACGCTGCGCTTTCACAGGCTTTGCCGTTCTAGAGCTCAGCGTCGCGCTTTGTGGCTCTCTGGCTATATTAATCACAGCGGCAGTCATTGGCTTCGGTCAGCAACTTCCCCTTATTATCGCCAGCACCTTAGGCTTGCCACCGGATCTACTGCCTGAAGGTGGCTTTATCGGTCTACTGCAACACTTAAGTGAATACCTACCTTATGTTTGGGGCGTTTTACTCGGCTTGATGATAGGCATGGAAATCCCACTTATTGCCCGTGTACGTCAGTCTCTGTGTGATGAACACTTGATGCATAACGCAGGTACGATTTATGGGGCTGATTATGTCGGTGCAGGCATAGGTGCTGCCATCTGGGTCAGCTTTATGCTCGCTATCGATATTCAGCTCGCGGCGGCATTAACGGCCAGCTTTAACTTACTCGCAGGCTTCATCTTTATCTGGCGTTTCTGGGATCGTATTCGTTTCGTAAAAATCTTACTCGTTGGCCACTTTATCGCGTCAGCAATATTACTCTTGCTAGCCTGGCACGGTCCGGGTTGGGAGCAAAACTTTAATAACCTGCTCTATAAAGATCAGGTTATTTATGCCAAATCGACTCGCTTTCAACAGCTAACCTTTACTGAACGTTTGAGAGGCGCAGGCATAGCTCCTGTTTACTCACTCTATATCAATGGACGACTGCAGTTTTCCAGCGAAGATGAACATATTTATCATGCCTTTCTCGTTCACCCGACACTGGAAGCAAGTGCACGTCACAACAAGATATTGATCATAGGTGGCGGTGATGGTTTGGGGTTAAAGCAAGTACTTAAATGGCAACCTGAATCTGTTACCTTGATGGATCTCGATAAAGATCTGCTTGAGCTTTTCACCTCTCACGATGTGGAAATGCCGACACGTTTAAGCCAAACCTTGCTCAAGCTAAATGGTGATGCGCTCAATGACCCTAGGGTCAACGTCATAGTCGATGACGCCTTTAACGGGGTGGATAAGCTACTGCGTAAGGGTGAGAAGTACGATGCCATCATTGTCGATCTGCCCGACCCGAGCCATCCTGATTTGAATAAACTCTACTCCGATCTCTTTTATAAAAAATTAAAGGAACTCTTGAGTGCAGATGGGGCTCTAACCGTACAATCAACCTCGCCCTATCATGCCCCTAAGGCCTTTATATCCGTTGGAAAAACCTTAGCACTGGCGGGTTTTGATGTGAGTCAGTATCATCACAACGTACCCAGCTTTGGTGAATGGGGTTGGAGCATAGCCACTGCATCGGGTAAAAATGCTAAGGCAAGATTGAGTGACATAAAACAGCTATCGATAAAAGATGACTGGCTGACTCCGGGGCTCATTAAAGGGTCATTTGAGTTCCCCGGTAACTTCTATCAGGATATGGATAAGATCGAACCCAACCGAATAGGCTCGATGCAACTGTACCAATATCACCAAAAGGCATGGGCAGAAAATCAAGGCGTCACTTTATTTTTAAAACCATAACAGCTAAGACTTGACCTAAAAAGCCAAGTCGTGAAACTTTCTGAATAATAGCGCTTGACATATTATGTCGTAGTGCTATCTTTAACCGCAGACATAATATGTCATAAGGACAAATATGAATATTCACACTATTGCCAACCACCTCAATGATCTTTGTGACAAGAGCCAAACAGGCTTGCAATTTGATTGTTATCCAATCAATGGCGAAGTCGAGGTATTGCAGGTCAATATCGTTGGACGTGAAGAGATCCCTGTATTCGTATCGGTGACAGATAACCAAGTTCTCTGCATCAGTTACCTTTGGGGCGAAGATGAAGTAAATCAGGAACGTCGCGTAGAGATGCTTGAGACCATGTTAGAGCTCAACATCCCAATGCCACTGTCATCATTTGCAAAAATCGATGATAAATATGTGGTTTACGGTGCACTTTCTGTTCAGTCAAATATGCAGGAGATCGAACAAGAGCTTTCAGTTCTTTCCGATAACTGCCTGGAAGTCATCGACGAGATGGTCGACTTCTTAAAGTAATTTGTTATCAACCTAATTATCAATTTGTTGGTCTTGGCACAAGTCGCTGAGACAACGTAAAAGGAGCCACATTATGGGCATACTAAACAAGATTTTAACCGCTTTTCGTGGTGGTGCTACTGAAGTTGGCCAAAACATCGTCGATGCTAACTCAACCCGTATCTTCGAGCAGGAGATCCGTGATGCAGAGAATCACCTGACTAAAGCAAAACGTGAATTAACTGACGTTATGGCTAAAGAGATGCAAGCTAGCCGTGAAGTTGACCGTCTAAAGCGCTCTATCAGCGAACATGAAGGTTATGCGACTCAAGCGCTTGAGAAAGAAAATGAAGCCTTAGCAATGGAAGTTGCTGAGAAGATCTCTCAACTAGACCAAGAGCTTGCAGAGCAAGAGGGTGCAAACGTTAACTTCACCGCTCATGCGACTCGTCTTAAAGATCTCGTACGTAAGACTGAGCGTCAGCTAACCGATTACCAACGTCAACTGAGCATGGTGAAAACCACTGAAAGTGTTCAAAAGGCTACGGCTAGCATCACAGATTCTTTCGCAGGCAGCAGCTCTAAGCTATTAAATGCTAAAGATTCACTGGAGCGTATCAAGGCTCGTCAGCAGCAGTTTGATGACCGTTTGGTTGCAGCCGAGCAACTGGCCGATGAAAACAGTGATAAGTCACTGCACGCTAAACTCGCTGAAGCGGGTATCGGTGAGCAAAAATCAAATGCTAATGCTGTACTTGACCGCCTAAAGTCGCGCAAGTAAACATAGAGTCGGTATCACTCGCATTTTGAGCTATAGCGCTTTTCTTATGACTAAGGAAGGCGCTATTTTCGTCTCAGCGATAATATATTGCTTATCCTAAGACTGGGATTGTTCGAGCGAACCGTGCTTACTCCCCAAAAGTGCTTAATAAGCAAAAGTATCAATAATCTAAAGTATTAATAAACCAAAGTATCAGGAGTCGATGATGGGATTTTTAAAAGGCCTTTTCGGTAAGAAAGAGGTGCCAAAACGTCAACTCGAGAGCCCCTCTGATCTCATGATCGGAGATATGATCTCCCTCGATGACAGTTTTGCCTTACCGCCTCAGCTTCGCGGCCAACAGTTAAGAGTCGAATCCGTCAACACCTACGAGTATGAGCGCAGTCAGAAGCCTGAATGGGTGCTTAAAGGTCATGGCAAAGATACGATTTTTCTCTCACTCGATGAAGATGATGAAACCTATTTAGCCCTCTCCATTAAGGTCAATCGCGGACAAGTTGAACAGATATTCGATCTCGAACACTTTGGGGCCATTTTCGAAGAGGATGAACAAGCACAGCTTACGACTCTAGCTTTACCCAATGAACTTGCCGCAGAGTTTGAACAGTGGTTAGGCAAAGAATATCATCAAGTTAACTTTACTCAGTTTGGTTACTTTCATCGCGAAGATTATCGTGGCAAGAAGCCGCCACAGGATGAAGATGGGGCAACAGGCGAAGCATTTGAATCCTACTTATTACTGGATGATGATGAGAGATTTGCTATCGATGTCGAAGTCTATGACGGTGGTGAAACCGATGTCATGTTAACCTTGTATCGTCCATTGTCCGATATCAGAGATTATTGGCCAGGGAAATAATAATAAGCTCGTAGCCCGTGAGTCGCGAGCAGCGAGCCAAAGACAGGGCAAAGCAAGTCTCACTCGCAACTCGCAGCTCGTAGCTCGTAGCTCGTAGCTTAACAATAATTTTTAAGGTAAACGGTATGACTAAGCAGAAGAGCCCACTACCGGAACAATGGTTACAAAACCAGAAAGCGGCCAAGGCGACACAGGTGGCTTTCGATCTCGATGAGAAGTTCCAATACTCTATTCGTAAAGCCGCGCTAGATTCAGGCTTCAGCCCGTCGGATCAGATCCGTACCATTCTAGGGCTTTCGGTAACGAAACGGCCAAAACGTCCCAGACTCACCGTCTCTCTCAGCCCAGAAGATTATGTCCTGTTAGCCGAAAAATATGACCTATCGGCAGAGCAGCAACTCGAAATAAAGAAACATGTGTTAGACGATCTCATCCACTTTGTTGATAAAAGCTAGTACACTCATGCAGATCCCTACCATAAAGATGGGTGGGCAATCGATAAAGTAGAGTGATATTGGACGAGATCATGGCAGAGAAAAAACGCTGGTTACTTCACCCGGAGCAAGCTCCAACCCCCTTCCAACTTGCAATGATGCTGCTTTCACTATTGTCTGTCATTGTGGTTATTGTTCTCAGCTTTGTTTCTCTAGACTCGGAAACCAAGCGACTCTTGGTGTTTGTAGATTTCACTATCTGCATGATTTTTATGACCTACTTCTTTGTTAATTTGTTCAGAGCAGAGAATAAAATTGATTATATCAAACACAACTGGATCGATTTCGTTGCCAGCATTCCGGCAATAGAGCCCCTAAGGCTCGCAAGGCTATTCCAGATTTTACGGGTGATACGCCTTATCCGTATGACTCAGTCCCTAATCATCCCCATCATAAAGCAGCGCAGAGAAGCGACACTCGCCAGTCTCTTAGTTGCAATGGTCACCATCCTGACTTTCGCATCTGTATTGATGCTGATCGTAGAGGCGGGCGTGCCGGACGCAAACATTCATACCGCAGAAGATGCGATCTGGTGGACCTTAGTCACTATCTCGACCGTGGGCTATGGTGATTATTACCCGGTGACGGCTGCTGGCCACGTCATTGGTGGTGTCGTCATTATTTGTGGCGTCAGTTTTTTCGGTGTTATCTCGGGTTATATGGCCTCTCTGTTTATCGCTCCAGATGAGTCAGAAAGACTTGAAGAACAAAGCCAGCAGATCCGTTGTGAACTGCAAGAGGCACTGGAAAGAATGGAAGCCAATCAAGGCCTGTTGATGGAGCAAGTGGCCCAATTGAATCAGAAATTAGAAGAAAAGAGAGAGACGCCAAAAAGCTAATACTAGCTTCATCTCAACATATGATTAGCTAACACGAAGAGAATGAAGACAAAGCGACACAGAAACATTCAGCTGGCGCAGCCATCAATCAGGCTACGCCCTCGTTAAACGCATTTAGCGCCAGTAAGGCTGATTGTTTAACGCCGAACGTCTTGAGTGCTCCATAGCAAAGAGTAAACTCTGCTCCTTATTAAGCAACCAGTCAGAGAGATCGATCCCCTTGGCTTTGCTCAACTCTGCCAGTTGTCGATATGCCGCCAATGTCCTTATTCCTAAAACAAGATCTTCCCAAGGTGCCCTGAATAGATCTCTGTCTTTCGTCGGATATAGGGCGCCATAAGCGACGCCGACAAAAATACTCTCATCGAGGGCCCGCGCAAATGATTGGTACTCCTGACTACTGAGATTTTCATCTGATGGCATCAACTCAACAATTCTCTGCCAAGAAGCTTCTTGCATTTTATCGGCAAACTCTTGCAACTCTAGCCTTTTATCGATGACTCTTTTACCCGCCTGAAAGGCAAGTAGTAGCTCAACCAGGGCTAACTGAAGCCCGCCATAGCAAGTATCATTAAGCATACTATCGATAAGAGTAGGGATAGATAATGCGTTCAGTTGCGCATAAGCCAAGGCCGTTAGCTGCTTTTTCTGAGGGAGTTTGGCGATTAATAAACTATTCTGATCGATAATTTCGACCAAGCTCAAGCCCGTTTCAATAAAATCTAAATGCCCTTCGATACAATCAAACTTGGACGCTAACTTGTCATCAAGCAGATTAAATTGAGCTAATGTACATCTGAGTAGACGAACACATGCCCTAAGCCTATAGCAGAGGTGAGGTGCCTGCTCATTATTCTTAACACCGGATTCGAGTATCATAGCTTCAAGTAACTGCCAACGTTCGAGGCCAGTGCTTAACAGTACAATAAAGGTGTTTTTTAGATCCTGCTCTGGTACTAATGCAATAAAATCTAACACGTCCAGACTCAGAGGGCTCGCCTGGGCGGCTAAGCGGTATCCTCTTTGTGCCTTACTCGCCTTTCCTAAACGCACCGGGATCTGCTCGGCAACCAATAACCCCAACTGAATAAGCGCCGATGTTTCACCCGCCATAAGCTCAAATTCAAGCTCACAAATAGGCTCGGATATCACTTCCCCTTCTCTTTTGACACTCACCTGACCAACATCTAACGCGAGCTCAACTAAGCTATCATCGATATAAATATGCCATATTTGTCTGACAAAATCGGTATTGAACAAACAGAGCAATTCAGATTGCACTGATGAAACTTTAGACAGCTCAGGCCACATTTTTTCAGAAAATAGAGTAAGGTCAGGTTCATCTTGTTCGATAGCCACATTGAATTCCGGCCGGGAATGGATCCCTCCGATCACACTGCCAGCCGTTTTTATAGTCTGCTCTCTCTCACCATCATCATTTCTGACTCTCAGTCCCATATTCCATTTTCTAAGCTGAAGATCGGGAGTATCGAAATATCTGTTGATGAGTTTCTTTACCCCTTCTGGCTCAGAGTGAGGTAAACTATTCAGTAAGTGAACCAAGGCTTCTTGTTGTTCTAATTGGAAAAATAATTTTAGTTCTATTTCGGCGTCCATTAGCCTGCAGCTCGCTCTTTCATCAATGTTAGGAGCGGTGATTTCAACGCTCCTAATGGTGGTCATTAAAATTTAATTAAAACTTAATCAAATTTCCATCTATCGTGCCAAGTGTAATATTACTGTCACAAACCCACCGTAGGATTGCGGTTTGCAGTTAAGATA
>SDWK01000653.1 GCA_004195335.1 Shewanella sp. | reverse complement strand
CGGTCTGTTTCCCCGAGGGGAACTATCTTAAATACGTGATCAGCGTTAAGGATTAGGAGGTCCGACCCAGATGTTGTTTCTGCTCTTTTTTATACCGATTGGCCTGATTGCCGGCTACCTCGCTTTTACCTGTGCCCGCCAGAAATACACCGGTGCGGCTTTCTTGATGGGAGGCGTGTCGGCGGTCTGCTTGGGCATTTCTGCGGTGATCGTTGCTGCTGGAGTCTTTTTCGTTAAGGTGACTTAGATCTGTAACTCTTCTATCTCCTGAAGATACTTCAGGTTATGAGCTGATTTGTTTGCTGATTGTTAAATGCTGTGGTATTTTGTTCGTCTTGAGAAATTGACTTAATGAGGGGCAAGCAGATGCTGGGGAAATTTAAATAGATAATTGATAAGGCGCTTTCGGTCATTGGACCGAGGCGCCTTTTTTTTGGGGTTTTGTCGTTTGCAGAATGGGGATTTGTAAAGAACGTCCCCTAGGGCCGAATGGGGATTTGTAAAGAACGTCCCCTAGGGCTTTCCGGGCTACCGCTAGGGCTTTTCTTGAGGGAATGGGGATTTGTAAAGAACGTCCCCTAGGGCTTTCACGTGTTACTGCAACGGAGAGGGGGGACAATGTGAAATCACATCCAACTGAAACCAATACTTTTTTAAGCTAACATTACGGATTTCATCATATTTAAAATTACGAATCCACCTTGCTGTGAGCAACAGGAGAACATATGAAATCAAAACGGAAGCCCACTCCAGCCTCATTGAAGACTGGTTCCCATGTGGATAAACAAGAAGGCCTCGCGAGGCTCAAAGAATCAGTCGAGCGCGGCGAAGTCGTGGCCATCATCGGCACTGGCGTGAGTATGGCACTTACCAATGGGGAGAAATCCTCCCTCTCGTGGGTTGGGCTCATTCGTGATGGATTCACACATGGCGTGACAAAGGGCAAAATCACACCCGCCCAGGCGAAGTTTTGGGAACCACAACTGGAGTCAAGTGATATAGATGATCTCCTCTGTGCTGCGGAATTTGTAAGTCGGAAACTGGATGCACCGAAGGGATCACTTTATGCCCGTTGGCTTGAGAACGTATTCAAATCTGTGAAGCCAACGAACAAGGGGATGGAAGACGCGTTGGTCACTCTTCAAAAATCACGAATTCCGATTTGCACTTTGAACTACGACCCGCTTCTTGAGAAAGTATTTGGGATGGATGGAATCAATCTCACAGAAACAGCCAAAGTCATGTCTTGGGTTCGCCGTGATATTCCAGGCGTCCTGCATCTTCATGGCTCGTGGGATACCCCCGCTACCTGTGTCCTCGGCATTCGCGACTATGAAACAACACTTGATAACGATGTGCGCGATCTCATTCAACGCAGTTTGGCCTCATTTCGCAGGCTGCTTTTCATCGGCTGTGGTGAAACCTTTGTAGACCCAAACTTCTCTGCGCTCATCAAATGGTTGCGGGATAATATGGAGATTGCAGCTCTCGAACATTATGCACTTGTCAGTAATGGCGAAATGGCACATCGTCACGCCGATCCAGCATGGCTAGGCTTCGTTGAGCCGATTGGCTATGGTGAAGATCACGCTGATCTACCGTCGTTCTTGATCGAACATTTCTCAACAAGCAAACCGGAAGCAACGCCTGACATAGCCGGTGTTGAAGAGACTGTCGTTTCTTGTGCTGGAAATGCTGACATTATTAACGATTATCGTGATTTCCTGTTGAGAGACTGCGGGCAGATGACTATCGAGGGTGTACGTGCCGATATGGAAATTGGTTCACGCAAGTTCGACATTGAACGCTTATTCGTACCACTCAAAGTCCTACAGTGTCAGCCTGAAATCTCTGAAAGAGACCCACATCGTAAACAGAAACTCCAAGATTGGGAGAAGGAAAACAGGGAAGCAAAATCATTTGGCAAGGTGTTTGAGAAACACAATCACCTCGCCCTCTTAGCGTTACCCGGAGGCGGTAAGACCCTTCTCCTTAAACGGTTGGCAGTGGCTTATGCCGAACCAGGCCGGCGCCGCTCTAGTAAAGATGAACTGCCGGATATGGATATAATTCCGGTACTTATTCGCTGCCGTGAATGGCGGGAGTATATTCAGAGTCCAATTCTCACAATACTTCACAAATTTCCTGAGATTACAGGTGATCCTCGTCTGCTTGGCCTAGGTGAGGCTCTTCTTCCTCTTTTCAAGGAAGGCCGCATTCTTCTCCTTGTCGATGGCCTTGATGAAATTCATAACGATGCTCATCGGAGTATATTTGTCGAGCATTTGGAAACTTTCCTCGATGAATACAAGCTAACTCGTCTGGTTGTAACCAGCCGAGAGGCCGGGTTCAGCCTGGTTGCACCGTGTATTGCACGTTTCTGTGATCGTTGGCGTGTTGCCCCGTTGGAGGAAGACGCGATCTCTGCCCTTTGCAATCAGTGGCAAAGCCTGATGTCAGGGGATTCACCTGAAGCGATAGCAGAAAGCCATGAACTAGCTCAGAATCTAGTACGAAATGACTCGATCCATCGTCTTGCAGAGAACCCGCTGCTTCTCACCATGCTGTTGGTTGTGAAACATGGCGCAGGTCGCCTGCCTCCTGACAGAGTTAGTCTCTACAGTCGCGCTGTAGAGGTGCTGTTAGATACCTGGAACATAAAAGGCCACGATCCGTTAATCCCAAAAGAGTCTGTTCCCCAATTGGCTTGTGTTGCTTTCGAGATGATGCGCTCCGGAAAACAAACGGCTACGGAAAAAGAACTACTTTTATTGTTAGAGGAAGCACGTGAGAGGGTCCCTCAGATTAAACGTTACGCCAAAGGCACCGCATATGATTTTCTCAAGCGAGTCGAATTACGTTCAAGTCTGTTAGTTGAGGCAGGTCACCAAGTGGAGGATGGCCAGACAGTACCTTTCTATCAGTTTCGACATCTAACATTCCAGGAGTATCTTGCCGCAGTTGCTGCCGTCGAAGGGCACTACATGGAATATAGTCAGAACGATACCGTCTTGACACCGCTCGGTCCATTTCTTATGACAGAAGAATGGAAGGAAGTTGTTCCTATGGCTGCAGTATTGGCACGGAAGCAAGCTGAACCGCTTATAGCTATGCTTGTTGAGAAAGCAAATGAGTTGCGTGCAATGGTAGAGAAGGGTGAAGAAATTCCAAATGTAACGAAGGCGATAAGCAAATACAAACATGCAGAACCCCCCGCCGTGGCAAGGTTGATACAGTGCTTGGTAGAGGAAGCTGAAGCTGCACCAGATACATTGACTACGGCGCTGCAACACATTGCCTTTTTTTCCTGTGGATTTCGCTCTGAAAAAAATATACGGACATTGAGTATGGGGCCGTACGGGGTTGAGTTACTCCATCAAGCGTGGCTGCTATATGTTTCTATGCAGTGGCCAAAAGAAGTTGAAATATTAAATACTTTTGCTTTGCTGGCTCCATTGAAAGAGAGGAGCAATCAAGAAGGTGTGGCAAAAGCTGAAGAATTACTTTGCGGCAAGAGTCGAATGGAGATTGTGCGCGGTCTATTCACATGCGTTGGGCTGTTACAGCAGAGTGAGGGGAGAGAAACCCAGATTTTTTTCGACGATAAGGTTATGGAAAAGATAACTCAATATCTATATGCCGAAGATCCGGTACTCTACTTGGCAGCTACCTTTACGCTAACTCATGTTTGGGCCCGCAAAAGACGTATACAAGAGCTCGACGTTTCAACATCTGTCCTGGACCGCCTCCTGATGCTGCGGCTGCAAAGCACCAATCAGGTTGCATCTATGTGGAGTGCTATTGCGTTCTGTATGCAGGGGGAAATACCACGGAGTCATTGGGTTCCGGTCTTGACTGATGCAGAGAACTTGCAGATTCGCCATGCAATAGAAAATCCCGCGCAGTTCTTAACGCTAGATGACTACATTATTCAAGGCAACCTTGTGATAGCGTTTCATGCGAGAACTGTGTTCACAGATCAAGAGCTGAAAAAACATTTACATAGGACAAGAAAGGGCGGGGGACCAGATTCCACCGAGTCAGCTATATGGATACTGAGTCAGATAGATAAGCGCGGCAGAAGGGATAAAGCGCAGTTAAGAGGAAAATCTACAATAAATAAGTAAGAATGCTTTTGAATTCAAATCATCGGGAGGGCCGGTGAACCCGGCTGCCCTCAGCTCCGTTAGATTTCTAGCCAATCTTCCCAGTGCCCAAGGGGGCATGTAGGGGACGTTGTTGATATTTCCCTTTCTTCCTAGTGTGGCTATATTGAGGCCGGGCGTGTTGTGTGGGCTTTATCTCCTTAGTTCCTGTAGGTCGAACGCACTCTGGATAAAAAGAGAGCAGCCATAGGGGTCAGGTCTCAACAATCAACAAATTCGGTGTTCCGGGGTCACCATATTGAAATGGGAACCTTTGAGTGTGGGGCATATAGGGGACGTTGTTGATATTTTCCTTTCTTCCTAGTGTGGCTTGCCGAGGGGCTTGTTTGATCAGAGCGAGTTCCGGGTCAACATACTTAATCGGGAACCATTGAGCCGGAAATATCAATAATCGCAGGGTCACATCTTAAATGTTAAATATTCGTTGCCGCACTCTGCCCACCAGCTCTCGCAACCCCTCACGCTCAACCAGCTTTACTGTTTTGGAAGTAATCGCAGGGTCACATCTTACGAAGACAGCGGGGTCAGCCCCTGACAAATGACATGTCTATTGTCAGAAGTAATCGCAGGGTCACATCTTAAATGTTAAATATTCGTTGCCGCACTCTGCCCACCAGCTCTCGCAACCCCTCACGCTCAACCAGCTTTACTGTTTT
>SDWK01000679.1 GCA_004195335.1 Shewanella sp. | reverse complement strand
ATTTTGAACCCCATAAAATTCTGATGTTGTCACCGGAGCAGTTGCATCAAAGGGCAACCGATCCTAATCTGATTCGGCATATGAAGAAGACGATGGCCATTTACGACAATGCCTTGATGACAGATGATATTGCTAAGGAGCACGGCAGTCTGGCCGAATATATTGCTAATTGGCCAAGTGAGGAGATCACGGCCCTTTGGTCTGTGCTAAAGCGACGCGGAACCCGCCTAGGAGGGAATACCGGTCCCTATTTTCTACGCGCCATAGGTAAGGACACCTTCTTGTTGACTGGCGATGTGCAGGGATATTTGAAGGCACATCACTTGGTGGACTTTGGCTTCAGCTCTAAGAGTGGGCTCAATCAGGTTCAGGCCGTGTTTAATCGATGGCAGCAGGAGTCGGGGCGGAGTCTGGCCGATATCAGTCGGATCTTAGCCTGCAGTGTTGGAGATAATCGACTTTAGAGCCAGTAGCTGTAAGTTATAAGTGGTAAGACATCAGCCTTAGCCGTCATCTTGAACTGGTTTCAGGATCTAGCTTGAGGGCTTGGGGTTTTAAGAGAGAGTTTTTAACAGAAAAAAAGCCAGCTTGTTAGGGCTGGCAAAGAGATGCTGGGAAGTGAGCAATAAGCTTGTTCAAGAGTTAACAAGTTAAACGATGAAAATTAGAAACTCTTGTTGATGCCGATAACGACACGGTCATCAAAAATTTCTGTCTGCGTACCATAAACCTTGTGAGTCTCATCGACGGTACTGCCGTGATATCTAAGGTCGAAGTTCAGGCCATAAAATGCTTTGCTGAAACCTAAGTTCCAGTGTCCCCAGCCTTCCGCATTGTCCCCATCAAGATCTTGATAACCAACAGAACCCGATATTTTCAGACCATTGTTGAATGCATAGCTTGGGTGAATTGAATAGTTAACGCCTTGCCAACCATCGACACCAAACCAGTCATCGATTGTAGGAGTCACTTCGAGTTGGATGTTGGCCTGACCGAACTGCTTACCGACTTTCATCCAGAGTTCGGTGTAGTTGGAGTAAGAAGCACCCGGATAAAGATATGAGAACACCATGACATCATAAGTGATACCGCTGTCACCGAACTCACCGGCCTTTCCAATATAGGGTGCGGTAACGATTTCCAGATTGGGATCGGCAAATTTGATATTTGACGCAAATACACCGCCATACCAACCATCATTATTGCCCCAACCTAGTGTCCCTTGAACTACCGGGACATCACCATCCATGGTTTCAGACTCGCCACGGAATACATAATCGGAAGCAAAGGTCAGGTTGCCACTGATTGTGCCACCGAGAACCTCAGCTTCATTTTCGGCTTGTGCAAATGAAGCCGCGGAGAGTAGTAGTCCGCCTAAAAGTATCTTGTACTGTAGTTTCATCTGGATAGTCATGGTTCTCATCTCATATTGAATTATTTGTTAACACAGTTGTTACTATAGGGTTAACTTATGAATGGCGATGGGATATGACGTGAATCAATAACGTCATAATATGAACAATTATGAATGAACGGATCGTTGGCTGGCTTGGGGTTAAGCTGTGAATGTAATGGTGAGTTTGAGGCATACTCGGCACTTGTAAAAAAACAAACAGGTAACAAGGATGAACCAAGGATGTTAAATTTAACTCATACGCAACACAAATCGCTGATTTAAGGAGGAAATTTGCATTTGTTTACAAAATTTAAGGCTTGTACTCCTTGTTGAGAGGGCCCAGTTATGAGATAAAGACAGGTTCAAATCTTACACAAAAATTATGCTGTCAATAAATGAAGCCGTAGAATTTCCTGCTGCTCGGATTGTTATGTTTGATAGATAGCTTTATTAGGAGTTCTCATGCGGCAAATAGTGAAAATTGCCTCTGTTTTAAGTGTGGCGTTATGGATAACTGCTTGTGGACAAAAACCTGAACAAGGGCCGCAGGAACGTGGACCTATGGAAGTAGGTGTTATAAAAGTAGAGGCAAAGCCTCAATCAATTTTGGTTGAATTGCCTGGTCGTAGTAAAGCCTATTTGGAAGCGGAGGTTCGTCCTCAAGTTAGCGGTATCATTATTACTCGCGGCTTTGTGGAAGGGAAAGATGTTGAAAAAGGTCAATCTTTATATCAGATTGATTCAGCGACTTACACTGCAGCACTGATCAGTGCTGAAGCGGATCTTAAAAGCGCACAAGCTAACTTAGTCTCTGCGAAAGCAAAAGCATTACGTTTTGAAAAGTTGGTCACGCTTAATTCTATAAGCGAGCAGGACTATGATGAAGCCGATGCGGCTTACAAAGAAGCATTAGCAAGAGTTACCGTTGCTGAAGCGGCGATTAATACTGCAAACATTAATCTTAAGTACACCGAAGTGCGTGCGCCTATTGCAGGGCGAGTGGGTAAATCTTCAGTGACTGCAGGTGCACTTGTTACGGCAAATCAAACTCAGACATTAGCGACCATTCAGCAACTCGATCCCATTAATATCGAGATTGCGCAATCGAGTGCGCAAATGTTACGTCTGAAATCTAAGTTAAAACAGGGTCAACTCAAGGCGGCTGATAACGCGGGTGTGCAGCTGATTTTGGAAGACGGTACGACATACATGCACGATGGTGTGTTGCAGTTCGCTGAAGTGAGTGTCAATGAAGACACTGGTTCAGTTATTTTGCGCGCAGAGTTTCCTAATCCTGATGGCGTATTAATGCCAGGCATGTATGTACGTGCAGTGCTCAATACCGGTACCGATCCTGAAGCGATTTTAGTCCCTCAAAGAGCGATTACGCGTAATACCAAAGGTGAAGCCGTTGCAATGGTTATCGATGCTGAAGGTAAAGTGGCCGCTCGAATAGTGACGACTGCTGAAGTGATTAATAACCAGTGGCGTATTACTGATGGTTTAACTGTAGGTGATCAACTTATTGTTGAAGGCCTTCAAAAGATTCGCCCAGGTGCACCTGTTAAAGCGGGCCCGCTCGTGGCGGATAAGAAATCTCAAGCACAACAACAGAAATAGGGTAGAACTATGGCACGTTTCTTTATCGATCGCCCTATTTTTGCTTGGGTGATCGCCATTATCGTGATGCTGGCTGGGGTGTTATCTATCCTCGGTTTACCCGTATCGCAATATCCGAGTATTGCACCTCCGTCGGTTGTGATTAGCGCTGTTTATCCGGGCGCATCGGCTAAGACGATGGAAGATTCGGTAACTCAGGTTATCGAGCAGCGAATGACGGGTCTTGACCATCTTCGCTACATCTCATCAACCAGTGATAGCTTTGGTAATGCGCAAATTACCTTAACCTTTAATGCCGAGGCCGATCCTGATATCGCCCAGGTACAGGTGCAGAACAAGCTTCAGCTTGCAATGCCACTGTTACCGCAAGAGGTTCAGGCACAAGGTGTTAACGTCGCTAAGTCCAGTGCTGGCTTCTTGATGGTTGTGGGTTTCGTATCCCAGGATGGTTCACTGGATAAGAATGATATTTCAGACTATGTCGGTTCAAATATTCAAGATCCAATGAGTCGTGTACCTGGTGTGGGGACGATTCAGTTATTCGGTGCCCAGTATGCGATGCGTATCTGGCTCGATCCACTGAAACTGACTCAGTACAACCTGACCAGCCAAGATATTATTGCTTCTATCAGAGAGCAAAATGCGCAGGTTTCAGCAGGACAATTAGGTGGCTCTCCATCGGTTGCCGGGCAGGAACTGAACGCAACGGTATCGGCACAGAGTCGTCTGCAGACGGCTGACCAGTTTAAGAAGATCATTATCAAGGCCGACTCGACCGGTGCTAAGGTGTTCCTGGAAGATGTAGCCCGTGTTGAGCTGGGAGCTGAAGATTACAATGTAGAATCATTCTATAACGGTAAGCCCGCAGCCGGTATCGGTATTCAGTTAGCGACAGGTGCTAACGCATTAGCAACCGCTGAAGGTATACGCGCGAAAATTGCTGAATTGAAACCTTTCTTCCCGCAAGGTATGGAAGTGGTTTATCCCTACGACACCACTCCCTTCGTAGAGAAGTCTATCGAAGGCGTGGTAGAAACCCTGATAGAGGCTATCGTACTGGTATTCTTGATCATGTATCTGTTCTTGCAGAACTTTCGTGCAACGCTAATTCCAACGATTGCGGTGCCGGTTGTACTCTTAGGCACGTTTGCGATTCTGTCGGCTGCCGGCTTCTCAATCAACAGCTTAACCATGTTTGCCATGGTTCTGGCCATTGGTCTGCTGGTGGATGATGCCATCGTCGTGGTAGAGAACGTCGAACGAGTGATGTCCGAAGAGGGACTCAGTCCTGTCGAGGCTACCAAGAAGTCGATGGATCAGATCACCGGCGCGCTTGTGGGTATTGGTCTGACCCTGTCGGCGGTATTCATTCCTATGGCATTCATGTCGGGTTCTACCGGTGTGATCTACAGGCAGTTTTCGATAACGATCGTATCGGCTATGGCGTTATCTGTGATGGTTGCGCTCATCTTGACTCCGGCTCTATGTGCCACCATGTTAAAGCCCATCGCGAAGGGACAGCACGCGGTAGAAACAGGCTTCTTCGGTTGGTTTAACCGTAAGTTTGATGCATTGACCTCTCGTTATGAGGCAAGCGTTGCTGCCATGATCAAACGTGCCGGTCGTACCATGATGGTTTACTTAGCCATTACGGTCGCAGTGGGTTGGATCTTTATGCGTATGCCAACGGCTTTCCTTCCCGATGAAGATCAGGGGATCTTGTTTACTCAGGCTATCTTGCCGGTAAACTCGACTCAAGAAGCGACGAAAAAGGTCTTGGAGGATGTGACTGACTTTTATTTGACTGCTGAAGGCGACAACGTTAAATCTGTATTTAGCGTATCGGGATTTAGTTTCGCCGGTAAGGGCCAGAACATGGGTCTTGCGTTTGTGGGCTTGAAAGATTGGTCTGAACGAACCGAGCCTGGCCAAGATGTGCAATCAGTCGCCGGACGTGCCATGGGCATGTTTATGCAGATGAAAGAAGCCTTCGTGTTTGCCTTCGTGCCGCCGGCGGTTATCGAACTGGGTACGGCTAACGGTTTTGATTTCTATCTGCAGGATAGAGATGGTCAAGGCCACGATAAGCTAGTCGAAGCGCGTAATATGCTGCTGGGCATGGCATCACAGAATCCTAACCTAGTGGGCGTTCGTCCAAACGGTCAGGAAGATTCGCCCATGTATCAGATACATCTCGATCACGCTAAATTGCGTGCATTAAGTGTAGATATTGATGCGGTAAACAGCGTGCTGGGTACGGCTTGGGGTGGTAACTACGTCAACGACTTTATCGACCGTGGACGCGTGAAGAAAGTGTATGTTCAAGGTGACGCGGAATACCGTATGCAGCCTGAAGATATCGATACCTGGTTCGTCCGAAACACTAAAGGCGACATGGTACCATTCTCAGCCTTTGCTACTGGCACGTGGGAATATGGCTCTCCGCGTTTAGAGCGTTTCAATGGTTTGCCCGCGATGAACATCCAAGGCGGTACGGCACCTGGCTTTAGCACTGGTGAAGCGATGGATATCATCGAAGATATGGTTAAGCAATTGCCACCAGGATTTGGTGTCGAATGGAACGGTCTATCTTATGAGGAGCGTCTCTCTGGTAACCAGGCGCCGATGCTATACGCACTGTCTATTGTGGTGGTATTCCTGGTCTTAGCGGCACTCTATGAGAGCTGGTCGGTTCCATTCTCGGTTATTTTGGTTATACCGCTGGGTATTATCGGTGCATTGATTGCGATGAATGCTCGTGGTTTACCTAACGACGTGTTCTTCCAGGTAGGTCTATTAACCACGGTGGGTCTCGCGACCAAGAACGCCATCTTGATTGTAGAATTCGCCAAAGAGTTCTATGACAAGGGCGCGGGCTTAGTTGAAGCAACCTTGCATGCGGTTCGTGTGCGTCTGCGTCCTATTCTGATGACCTCATTAGCCTTTGGCTTCGGTGTTGTACCTCTGGCCATTAGTACGGGCGTAGGTTCGGGTAGTAAGAATGCTATCGGTACGGGTGTACTGGGCGGCATGATGAGCTCGACGTTTATGGGGCTCTTCTTTATCCCAATCTTCTTCGTGGTTGTTGAACGTATCTTCAGCAAGCGTGAGAGGAAAGGTGCTAAAGCAGAAGCACCAACACCAACGGCTGAATAGTACTAGCTTATTTGCTTAAACCTTCAAAGCCCGGCGATTGTCGGGCTTTTTGTTGGGCTTTTGCTGGATAACGGGAAGACTATTGGTTTCCGAACTTAGAACAGGGGATTTGCAAAAATTGCAGTTAACTTAATGGCTTATCAGCAGCAAAAACGATCAAAGATTTTGCGGTTAGCCACAACGGATATTTAGTCATCACTTTACTGAACATCTGGCTTTGTAAGTAACCGTTGAGCCATTTTCTAATATTGGGATATGGCGACTGTAAGTACCATTGGCGCTCAACTCTGGCCAGCTGTCGAATAAAAGGCACTATCGCTAAATCCGCTAAACTTGGCTTGTCAGACATCAAATATGGATGTTGAGATAACTTCCGCTCCAATACTTGCAAATAATGCTCACAAGCTAACCTGTGCGCTAATAGACTTTCGTCGTGATAACGTTTCGCGCTGCGATACTTCTCAAGGCATAGCTTAAACTCGGTATCAAAAAGGTCGACTAAACTCAGCATTTCGGCTCGTGTATTTGGACCATCACTAATTAAGTAATTACTAGGGTCGCTTTGCCCAAAAGCCCACATCATTATCTCTAGGCTTTGCTCTAACGTCTCGCCATTTTGCAGCACTAAAACCGGAACCGTTCCCTTGGGCGAGACTTGGAGCATATGAGCAGGCTTATCGCTTAATACGATATCGCGCAGCAGCACGGCTTGGCCTGAAACATATATAGCCATTCTCGCGCGCATGGCGTAGGGGCAATTTCGCAAAGAGTAAAGTACAGGTAGAGGTGAGGGCTTGTTCATAGCGATAACATTAACTCCATTTCACTATCGAAATATCTTATATTTAGCAGGCTGACTAAGCATAACTTTATATCAAGTGGGCAGGTGGCCAGCTTAGGCAAACTTGTTTTTTAGCTATGATAACCTTAGAGTGACGTCATCATCTGCAATAACGCTTAAATCATTAATTTACGATGATTTACTAGTCTGGATTGCACCAACTTTTTAAGTATTAAAGAGGGTTTTGTGGATAAACTTAACATTGCCGTTGATTTTTTACTAACTCATAAGCTTTTATTGACCGTCTTGGTGATAGTTTTAATCTCACTGATTAAACGTTTTGTCATCTCGAAAATTCGTGGTGATATCGCGTTTTTAACTGAGGTGCAGCGCAAGTGGATGTCGCGTACCAAAAACGGCACATTTATCTTAATCCTGATGATTTTATTTATGCTTTGGCAGACAGAGATAAATAAATTTGCACTGTCAGTTACCGCCATTGCTATCGCGATTGTGGTGGCATCAAAAGAGATTATATTGTGTTTTACAGGCTCAATTCAGCGTGCGAGTTCACGCTCATTTGTCATTGGCGATTGGATTGAAGTGGGTCAATTATGTGGTGAGGTCATTGAACATAATTTAATGGCGACAGTGATCCAAGAAATAGATCTACACCACGGTCAATACCACTACACAGGTAAAACGGCGACGCTACCTAACAGCATGTTCTTTACCTATGCGGTCAAGAACCTTAATTTTATGAAGCGCTATGTCTACCATAACTTTCATATTACCGTGGTTGAATTCTTTAACTTATATTCTCTCTTTCCTGAATTACACGAAAAAATTGAAGCGCATTGTGAAGACTTTCACGAAGTGGCGAAACGCTATAATAATATTATTGAAAAACATGCGGGCGTTGATTTACCAGGCCCAGAGCCGCATATCCATATCAATAGTGGTCCAGCGGGCGAGCAAAATATCCATATTATGATTTTTTGTCCCACTGAGCGCGCATCCCATTTAGAGCAGCTTATTCGCGAAGACTTTATGATTGCTTACCATGAAGCATTTGGTAAAGAAGACCTACAGTAAACGTTAACACTCATTAAAATGTGAGTAGCGAATATATAAAGGCGCAGCACTGGGTAACCTCAATTTCTGCGTTATATTTTAAGCTTCAGTGACTCAACCGAGTCTTTTGGTGTCTTTTTCCTAACCTTTAGGTGCTAGCTTTTCATTTAAGGTGCGTAATAGCCCCCAGCTCCAGATCCTACCGACAGCCCCAATACAAATATCCAGTTGAGAAGGAAATAAAATATCTGTTAAATCAGCTGAGAATCAGGCAAAAAAAAGACCCCATAAATATGGAGTCAAAAGGGATAGGGTTGCGCTAGCAATTACATCAAGTCAATCAGTTGGGGTTGGTTGTCATCATGTTTGCTTGTGACCAATATAGCTCACGTTGACTGTATGAAAACTGAATGAAAACACTCTATTTTCCGTTGGGTTACAGGCAAAAAAATAGGCTCAAATTAGAGCCTGAAAAGGATGTGTAACGATAAGATAACGAGATGATGTAACTGGACTTCATGGGATTTATTATGTCATCGTTTGCCTGTATGGAGACTGAATGGTTCGCCGCAAATGAGTGCTTCTATGGCATTGCGATTGTTGACGTTAATACGATAGTGAGTTGCTGCAGGATATGAAAAATAGGGTTAAAATCATGTTATTGAACGCATCTTGAATAATATCTCTCTTAATGGTGGTTTTGTTAGGTTAACTTTGTCTGTAGCAGGGAATTGTTAGATTGTTTTTGAGAGGGTGTTTGTTTTTTACCCCTCGCTGTTCTTTATCAATTTATTGAAAACAAAGCAATTGTTTTGGTTTTTATTTTATTCTTTTATTTTTAAGTCCATTTTTATGGTTACTATCGATTTGTGTGGCTAATCGGTTGTTAGCGTGTGTTTACTTTTGTTCAAATGTCATAGAAGGGGCAATCATTGTGAAAAAAGCACAATTAGTACACATTATTATTTGGCCGACAACATCGATAAATATCTGGAAATAAGGTAAAAAATAGGTAATGGTAGGGAGTTATGGCTTTAGATAAAAGCTGAAAATATTGAAGTTAAATCAGAATAATAAGGACATACAATGGAAGGCTTGTTGTTAGGTTTAGGGCTACTGGTCATTATTGCCTACCTTTGGTACGTCAGTCTGATTAAAAAGCGTAATTCTGTTCGCGAAGCTCTATCAGGAATAGATGTTCAACTGAAAAAAAGATCGAATTTAGTCCCCAATATTTTAAAAATTGCTCAGAAATTTATGGATCATGAAAAGTCGCTATTGACTGAGATCACCGAGCTGCGTGCCCAGGTTGAAAAATCATATGACACCAGTGATGCATCAGCTATCCAGAATCACTTGGTAAAGGCTGAGCTTCTGAATGGCAAGATGGGACAGTTAATGGTGAGTGTTGAAAACTACCCTGAACTAAAATCCGACCATACTATGCTACAAGCGATGCAAACTTATAATGAAGTTGAGGCACATATATCTGCCGCGCGCCGTTTCTACAATGCGTCGGTAACTGAGCTTAATAATGCGGTGGAGATCTTCCCCGGTTCAATTATCGCCTCTATGGCGACTATCAAAGTTATGCCTTTCTATGAAGCCGATGAAGCGTCGAAGGCGCCAGTTGATTCCTCTGATTACCTTAAATAATCTTATGCGGTACTCGGTGCCGCAACCTTGCGATCGATTATTTCGTTTAACGTCTCATGAATATAATTAGTTTTATTTTTGGTGCGCGTATAAAGCCTAAGCGTCAAGCAAAGCCACTGAGGGCCGTGGATGATGAACTCGAATCATTACAGGCTCACTACGATGAACATATAGAACCAGTGGCACGCAAGTTTGAGAATCGTCGAGTGGCTTGCTTAAAGGCACTAAGGCTGCGGGTATACATGAGCATCGGTATTTTTGCTGTGGTGTTCTTTACCTGTCTTTTATTCGATTCTACACAGATGATCGTTATACCTTGGCCCTTCTATTTGTTGCCGCTGGTTCCTCTGTTTTGGTGGTGCTCCAGACCTGTTACCCATTATCAGAGTGATGTTAAACAGCAGGTTTTCCCTAAGATTTTTCGCTATTTTGGTGACGATTTTATCTTTAGCCCGACGCATCGTATGAGCATGACGACGCTCAAGCGTTCAAAGCTACTGCCTAGTTATGACAATTCACATTTTGATGATTACGTCCAAGGAACTCATCGGGGTATCGAGATAACGATCAATGAGTTGGCTCTCACTAAGGAAGTTAGGGGAGATAAGCGCACCGAGACCAAAACAGTATTTAATGGCGTGATGGTGCAACTCAGCTGCCATAAGAAGTTTAATGGTCATACTGTGGTGGTACGCAATCGCGGTAGTGTGATGAACTTCTTTTCAGACTCCTTTAAGCGCTTGTCCAGGGTCAAGCTTGAAGACCCCCGCTTTGAGAAATTATTCGACGTATTTTCATCTGATCAGGTTGAGGCGCGTTATCTATTGACCGTTTCTTTTATGGAGCGGTTACAGGAGTTAGCCAACTGCTTTTCTGGGCAGTTTCAATGTGCCTTCTATGAAGATAAGTTACTCATCATGTTAGCCAGCAAAGAAAATCGATTCGAGCTGGGCTCCATTTTTAATGGAGCCACATTTGAGTATGAGTTCAGCCAAATTAACAGAGAGATGAGACAGCTCTTTGCTATGATTGAAGTACTAAAACTCGATGAATATACGGGTCTCTGATGAAATCTAGGCATCTTCTCTGGTGTGGTGGCATTGTCAGCTTTCTGCTTTGGTTTAGCGGCATGCAGCTCGGTTATGCGCAGATTGTTGCTCTGGGGACTGAAGAGGGAGATAGCAAACCTCATTATAAAGCGAGTTACTCTACAGCGGGGATACTGAGCAATGCCTCTGCTGCTCACTCTATTCCCTCCTTATCCTCTTCCTCTTCTTCAAAGGGCGAAGATAATCAGCTTAAGGTGTATCAATATAAGCAGGAAAATGGCGTAACGGCTTTCTCTGACCATGCACCGGGGGCGACTAAGTATCAGGTACTTTTATATGATTGCTATGCGTGCCAACTCGACTCCAGTCTCGATTGGAAAAAAATGCCGCTTTTTTCGAGAGATTACGATGAGTTAATTAATCACGCCGCCAATACCCATAACCTTGAGCCTGCACTTATCCGGGCGGTTATTCACGCAGAATCGGCATTTAATGTATTTGCCTTGTCTCGTTCCGGGGCTATGGGGCTGATGCAGCTTATGCCTGAAACAGCGAAAGAGTTGGGGGTTAAAAACGCCTTTAAGCCGGAACAAAATATTGATGGGGGGGCAAAATATTTAGCTCAAATGCTCAAGCGCTTCGATGGCGATATCGACTTAGCTTGTGCCGCCTACAATGCCGGTCCTACAAACGTCACTCATTATAAGGGGATCCCGCCTTACCCAGAGACCCAAGCCTATGTAAAACGGGTGAGGATCTTGCTCGAGCGCTATCGTAAACCCAGTTAACTGGGTTTGCGATTACCTTTTCATCGGGATCCCCCTTCCGAACACCTCTACTTTCTTTATCCAGCATAAGTGTGGAACTTAAACTGTGACCAGATTTGGTATCTGCTTATGCGATGTAGCCGCATTCAAGTGATACCACACCATAGGTGCAACGATAAGAAACATGACGACATTGGAGAGTGGCATTGCTATCCAGACACCATATATTCCCAGCCATTTCGGCAATATATAGAGGAAAGGAAGTTGGATAAGCATATTACCAATCGAAATTGCTAGTGATTTACCCCCTTGATTAACAGCCATAAAATACATAATGGCGAGTACTATGAGGCCATCGATAAACATAGCAAACAGGTGCAGATGAATACCGGTAACGGCTTCCTGTATCAGCGTTGGATCATCACTGTTAAATAGTCCTATCATGATTTCTGGAAACAGATTGAGTATGGCCACCCAGCTCAGACCTATTGTGAGGGTAACCGTTGCTGCCAACAGGACCATCTTTTTTATATTGTGGGGCTGCGCCGCCCCCAAAAAGAAACTGACCGGTGGTTGCATACCTTCTCCTATCCCTTCGGCGATGAAGTAATAGAGAACCATCAGATATCCGACAATGGCGAAGGCCGCGACGGTTATGGATGTGCCATATTCCATAAACAGACGGTTATGCAGCGCAAAGACAAAGCTGGTATAGATGTACATAACAAAACTCGATGAACCCAATAATAGTATTCTAGCGGCGAGTTTAGTATTGAAGCTTGGGCGATGTGCCGATAATTTGAGTTGTGTTTTAGTCGAAAGAAAGTAAGCGAAACCACCCACGCACACCGACAGTTGCGCGCATACGGTAGCGAGTGCGGCCCCCTTAAGTCCCATGTCAAACTGAACGATGAGCAGGTAGTCCAGCACGATATTCATGCATGCTCCGGTAACCATCAGCGCCGTCGCAATGTTCGGACTCTCATCGTTTCTAATGAGTATAGGTAAAGCGGATGCCAGAATAGTAATCGCTGCCGTCCACACGAAAGGAGAGAGATAGTCTTGTGCCAATACGAGGACTTGACCTTCTGCGCCTTGGGCAAGCAGTAGATGGGTGCCGTTTAAAAAGAGTAGGTACGAGAAGAGAAGCCCAAAACCTATGGCTAAACCCATGGCCGTGTATAGTGTTTTGGCCATCTCTGCATGAGTCCTACTGGCCTCTATAGAGTCTTTTTGGGTTGCCGCATCTCTGCCGCGACTAACAGAATTCAGACTGCCGGCGCCCATGCCTATCATTAAGCCCACTCCGGCAATCACGTAGATAATAGGCCAGGATATACTGATACCCGCTAAACCTTGATAGCCAAGATAATGTCCGATAAACATACCGTCGATGATTTGATAAAGGCCATTCACTAGCATGGCTGCTATCGAAGGGATAGCGTAACGCCAGAAGGTGCGCTTGATGGAACGTTCGTTTGCGATATCTAGGTTGTTGGCTTGCATAATATTTTCTGGTATATCCGGGAGCCAATAGGATACTCTCAATAAGCGGATTGATTGAAGTTGGTTTCTATCCGTATTTCGGATGGGTTAAGCGTATTGATGGAGGTATTATGAATTGGACCCTAGCGCAGCTAGAGGCATTCGTGCTGTCGGTAAACCATGGCTCATTTTCTGCTGCGGCTCGAAAACTGGGCCGTGCGCAATCCCGAGTGAGTACTGCTATCGCGAATCTAGAGGCCGATCTTGGTTTCGAGTTATTCGACAGAACGGCGAAATTGCCGGTATTAACTCAGCATGGCAAAGATATGTATATTGAGGCTCAGGCTGTGCTCGAGCAGTGTCAGAGGCTGCAGTCGAGAGCCATGACGGTGACAACAGGCGAAGAGATAGTATTGACCGTTGCTATGGATGAAGCGGTACCAATCAATGCATTCGAATCCTTGTTTGAACGTGTGGCCGAGCGATTTCCTCTGCTAAAACTCACTATAAAAAATGGCTCTCAAGATGATATTGCTCAATGGGTCGATGAGGGTAAGGCGGACATTGGGATACTGTTTTATGTTAAGTCTCTTTCAGATTCGTTGGAGTTTATGTCTATCGGCCAGTTTTGCCACTCGTTGATCGTCTCACCTAAGCATCCCTTATCAGCCATAGAGTCGCCGACCATTGAGCAGCTTAATCAATACCGTCAGCTGGTTATTCGCGATCGTATTGGCAATAGTCAGTCTAAGGCTCTATCTGCAAATCACTGGTATATTGACAGTTATTATTACATTACGGCCTTGGTTATTAGAGGTATAGGCTGGGCACTGGTGCCCGAACATGTGGTGAATTCAGAATGGTACACTAATGATGTCATGAAGTTGTCGACCGATAATATCCCCGATCCTCTGCTTGTTGAAATGGGAGTGGTGAACCGACGCGATAGGGCCTATGGCCCTGTGATGGAGTGGTTATTTCTGGAAATTGAATCTATGTTTAAGAATCGACTCATAAATTAGTTATACCCTGTCTCTTATACACATCT
>SDWK01000384.1 GCA_004195335.1 Shewanella sp. | reverse complement strand
TTATTATTTTTATCGTAATGAGTTAGCTTTGCTGTTTCTCTAACGCCGCACGGCATTGCAGTTCGGCGGAGTTTAGCTCCATCAATACCACCTTGATGTCATCCATCTGCTGCTGCAGTGAAGACTTCTTGTCTTCGACGAGATCTAACATGGTTTGAAGTTGTGAACTGCTGTTCTTATCAGCATCATAAAGCTCAAACAGGCGGCGCGTTTCGGCCAGCGAGAACCCAAGACGTTTGCCTCGCAGGATCAATTTAAGGCGAACTCTGTCCTTCAAACCGTAAATACGTGTTTGACCACGACGTTTAGGTTTAAGTAACCCCTGATCTTCATAGAAGCGGATACTACGAGTCGTAATATCAAACTCTTTAGAGAGGTCACTAATGGAGTAAGTGGTTTGTGGACTTAGATTCTCGCTCATGAATAACACCATAAAATTTAGCTTTCCCAGAACGATATATGAAGTTTACGTAAAGGTAAAGCTGGGGGCGATAATTTATACTGTCTAGGGTGCCACCTGCTTTAGATGAAAGTGGTGTCATGCCATGTTTAATGCAAGCGACCTTTTGATTTTACTGGTTTTTTATATTTTGTTTAAGTCAGCTTATGCTATGGATTTGCTTTGTTTACTTAGGTGTCACTTTCTCACGATGAAGTGAGGCTCACGGGTTAGAGACTATCAAAAGTTAATGAGACTGAGCGCAGAATGATAGTTAAGGAGTGAGCATTTCAATGAAAATTAGTCTTCCTAAGTTTGTGTTTAAATTCAATCAAGACTACAGACCTTATCCCAAGGTCTAATGGGAATGCTTGGTGGGGTTTGCATAATGGAATGATTAACTTCTATTAGTATCGACTGATAGAAGAAGTATCAGAGGAAGGGGAAACTGACAGTGGACGCCTTTATACCCAAGCCTATGGCGACCTGACATCACTGTTCTAGTGGGAGAGCAAAATGAAGACGCAAAATTACGAATTACACCATCAGATACTTAACAACTCATTGACGGAGCCTGATGCATTCTGGGCCGATGCGGCGCAAGAGTTAGTCTGGGATCGGAGTTGGGATAAGGTGCTCGATGACAGCAAAGCCCCTATGTACTCATGGTTTGCGGGAGCGGAGCTTAATACTTGTTATAACGCCGTTGACAGGCATGTGGAAAGTGGCCGGGGAGAGCAAGTTGCCATTCAATATGTCAGTCCGGTAACCGAGTCTGAATATGGTATTACCTATAATGAACTGCTCGCTCAGGTCAGCAGGCTTGCCGGATACATGGATTCGATAGGCGTGAAGAAAGGTGATCGCGTGATCATCTACATGCCCATGGTCCCTGAAACGGCCTATGCCATGTTAGCGTGTGCTCGTATTGGTGCGATTCATTCAGTGGTTTTTGGTGGTTTTGCGGCCAGTGAATTGGCGACCAGAATCGATGATGCTAAACCCAAATTGATCCTGTCAGCCTCGTGTGGCATAGAACCTTCAGGTGTTGTGCCCTATAAACCTCTGCTCGATGATGCGATAGCACAATCAAAGCATCAGGTGAATCATTGTATTATCTTAAATCGCAGTCAATACACGGCTAACTTGATAGCGGAGCGCGATGTAGACTGGCAAAGTGCGGTGGCAAGTGCGCCGGATATTGCCTGCCAAACCGTTGCCGCGACCGACCCTCTCTATGTCTTGTATACCTCAGGTACGACAGGCCAACCTAAAGGCGTCGTGCGAGACAATGGTGGCCATGCTGTTGCACTGTCATGGTCAATGAAACACATCTACGATATTGGCGCCGGTGATGTTTTTTGGGCGGCTTCCGATGTGGGCTGGGTGGTGGGGCATTCCTATATTGTCTATGGGCCGCTTCTGGTTGGTGCCACAACCGTCTTGTTTGAGGGCAAACCTATCGGAACACCGGATCCCGGTATATTTTGGCGGATAATAGAGAAGTATCGAGTGAAGAGTTTCTTTACCGCCCCGACGGCAATACGTGCCATTAAACGAGACGATCCCGAAGGAGACTTTCTCAAAGGTGTCGATCTCAG
Organism: Shewanella sp.; assembly: GCA_004195335.1. Lineage (GTDB taxonomy): Bacteria > Pseudomonadota > Gammaproteobacteria > Enterobacterales > Shewanellaceae > Shewanella. Next base: position 2,814 of record SDWK01000384.1, on the reverse strand, counting down.
CTGTCTCAATACGCTGTTTTTAGCGGGTGAACGTTGCGATCCCGATACCCTTCATTGGTCAGAGGAGAGACTCAAAAAACCCGTGATCGATCACTGGTGGCAAACTGAAACGGGCTGGCCGGTTGCGGCTAACTTAATGGGAACGGCTCCCGTTGAAGTTAAGGCTGGATCACCGGCCTTGCCAGTGCCGGGTTATCAGGTCGAGGTGGTTGATGAAATGGGGGACGTTGTTGAGCCCGGTGCTTCGGGGAACGTGGTGATTAAACTGCCTCTACCGCCAGGGACGTTAACGACGCTATGGAACAATGAACAGCGCTATATAGACAGTTATCTCTCTATGTACCCAGGTTATTACCTGACTGGTGATGCCGGTTACATGGACGAAGATGGTTATCTGTATATCATGAGTCGCATCGACGACATCATCAATGTTGCCGGTCATCGTCTCTCTACGGGGCGCTTCGAAGAAGTGCTTTGTCAACACCAGGCTGTGGCTGAAGTGGCGGTAATTGGCGTCGACGATAAACTCAAGGGTCAGCTGCCTTTAGGGTTAGTCGTTCTCAAAAAAGGGGTGACATTGTCTGATGAGGAGCTATACCGCGAGTTGATCGCCTTGGTTCGGGAACATATCGGCCCTGTCGCCTCATTTCGTCTGGTCAGTGCGGTTCAGAAATTGCCAAAGACCCGCTCCGGTAAGATTTTAAGAGGAACGATGCGAAAGATAGCCGATAATCAGGAATATAAGATGCCTGCTACCATAGAAGATCCGCAAACCTTAGAGTTGGTGCGAAATGCTCTCACTCGTATGGGTTATGCGGATGCGCATGTGTAAGAGATGAAATTTAAGAACTAACCTCGCCTCGAAGCGTATGCAGGATCTTCATCCTGCATACGTAAACATTAAACAAAACCCCCTCTGATTGCTAAAGTCGGGTAACTAACTTATCAAAGTCTGTATAATCGCCGCTAAAACAACACCTATCATCTCAGCTCTTATGACGGAACACTCTGTTAATAAGCGATGGCTGATATTGCGTGACGCATCAGGGTTGAGCCGATTAAGGCAACACTCAATGTGGCTGTTCGATATCCGTGGCTAGTGATAGATAGGAATAAAATAATCTCTGTTACCTGCGGAATACTATTTAATGCAAAATCACTCCAAACTGTACGATGTTGGTGTTATCGGGCTGGGCGTAATGGGCAAAAATTTGGCCTTGAATATCGCCGATAACCGCTATCGTGTTGCTGCTTTCGATCTCGATACTGATAAGGTTGAAGGACTTGTTCAGCAAGAGAAACTTGAGCGAGATATTAGCCATCAAATCGATGTTGAGCTAAGAATAAACGGCTGTAATAATCTTTCTGAAATGTTATCTATTCTCGAAAAGCCTCGCGTGCTGATACTCTCCGTACCTGCCGGCAGTCCAGTCGATGGGGTATGTAAAGCGCTTATCGAGGCGGGCATCGACCATGACGATATCGTTATCGACACAGGCAATAGCCTCTGGACTGATACGGTAGAGCGTGAAGCTCGTTATGCCAGTCAGTTCACCTTTTTCAGCTGTGCCGTTTCCGGAGGAGAGATGGGGGCGCGTTTTGGGCCATCATTGATGCCAAGCGGTGATATCAAGGCCTGGGACAGAATCAAACCTATCTGGGAAGCAATTGCGGCTAAAGTGGACGCTGAAACGGGTTTGCCTATCGAGCGTCAAGAGCCCGGTAATCCGGTAACAGAGGGGGAGCCGTGTACAACCTATATTGGTCCCGCGGGTTCGGGCCATTATGTGAAAATGGTACATAACGGCATCGAATATGCTGATATGCAACTTATCTGCGAAGCCTATCAATTGCTCAGTGATGGCTTTGGTATGTCGGCCATTGAGATTAGCTCTCTATTTGAGTGCTGGAACCGAGGAAGTCTGAATAGTTACCTGATGGAGATCAGCGCCGACGTGTTAAAGCAAGCCGATCCTATTTCAGGTAAGCCATTAGTTGAGATGATTCTGGATAAAGCGGGTCAGAAGGGCACGGGGCTTTGGACTGCGGTGAGTAGTTTACAAATTGGTTGTCCGGCGCCAACGATAGCCGAAGCAGTTTATGCTCGCGCCGTGAGTACTCAAAAAGAGCAAAGGCAAGCATTGAGTCATCTGCTTAACGGACCCGATATCAGTAAGCCAACAGATGAAGAGCGTGAGGCTTTTATTGCTCAGCTTGAGAATGCTCTGTATTGCGCCAAAATCGCCAGTTATGCTCAAGGTTTTCAGTTAATGGCAATGGCGGCTAAAGAGAATCAATGGCATTTAGATTTTGCCGAAATTGCTAAAATTTGGCGCGCCGGATGTATCATTCGTGCCACCTTCTTGCAGTCAATTACTCAGGCATACCAAGCGGCGGCATCGAACGACACTGAGCTTGAAAACTTGTTAATGGCCGAGAGTTTCAGCAGTGCCTTATCAGCGAAGCAGTTAGATTGGCGCAAGGCGGTTTCAACGGCCGTGCTCAGAGGTATTCCAGTCCCTTGCATTGGTTCGGCACTGGCCTATTACGACAGTTATCGCTGTGACACCTTGCCCGCAAATCTACTTCAGGGACAAAGGGATTACTTCGGTGCGCATACGTTTGAGCGAATCGATGCTCCCACCGGTGAGAAATATCACCTTAGTTGGAGTGATGCGGTGAGAACAATCAATAAGGTATAATTGAGCGTGAGTGCGCTGTAGTTTTAAAATATTGACGGCTTCCTGACAGGAGGCCGTTTTACTTAAAGTGAAATGGATTCGTTTGGGAGGAATATAAATGACCGTGTTATAT
>SDWK01000678.1 GCA_004195335.1 Shewanella sp. | reverse complement strand
GTCAGAAGATTCATCTTATGCGTCAGCTCTTCGAGTGTATCGCCGCAGATAACATCTTCACATTGCTCCGCCAGATCTTTCACTAACCTGTGATTACCAAACACTATCTCTTTTAGAAAGTGAAATATTTTTTTATCTCTGATCGATGGGTTATGTTGTGCGCCGGACACGGCCAGCTCTCTAGCGGCAATGTTCCAATTCAATACCTGCCAGCTCCATGGCTTACTCTGTTTTGCCAGCTGCTGACACAGATAGTGAGTATCGAAGCCTGTAACCAGAGGTACCGGACCGATACGTTTTCCAAGGTGATCGAGCCACAGAGCCGATTTACATGGGATCAAGCTTAGACCATGCCCCTCAAACTCCGCCTGAGGGTGTGCGATTCCGGCTGCATAATTCCACATTTTATCGATGTGAGTCACCCGAGCACCGATCGCTTCTATCTCGTCATGCAACAGACCATCTGAAATGGGGTTGGCACCATTTAGCAACGTCTCAGGTACCTCTTTCCAGAGAATATTCCAGTTCTTGATCGCTCTTTGGCTGCTACCATTGATACCACCACAGGCAATGACGACACTGGCTGCATGAATCGAAAAAAGGTCCCCACTCTGCTCATTTTCTACTTCGACGCCGACGACATTCCCCTCATCAACGATGGGAGCCACTACCTTATGTTGATGAAGAACATTAAGCTTGCCCTGTTTGATATAGGGTGCCAGCTTAACCATAATAGTCTCAACTAACTCTAACCCGGTCCCCCACAACACATGATATCTGGGCACAGAATTACCTGGCACAAACAAGCCCCGCTCCACCCAGTTGACCGCAGGTAAAAACCTTAGGCCTAATCCAGTTAACCACCGATAGACCCTTTCATTATTATGTTCGGCATACTCTTTTGCCCAAGCCTTAGGCCAGATATCCTCTTCAGAAAACTCAGCAAAGCTATGCCAATCCCGAAGCAAAAGAGTGGAGTCATCTGGAATACGCATCTGTTTTTGCTGCCGGGTTCCCGACAGCGCCATGCCACCGAAGGCCCAACGAGCGAGACCTCCGATTCTCTCAGGAGTATCACGGTCTACAATATGCACCGTCTGGCCATGTTCGAGCAGCTCAAAAGCCGTTATCAAGCCTGCGATCCCGGCACCGGCAATGACCGTATCGCATTGAATATTTTCAGCTTGCCTCATTATCTTACCAACTGCTAGCATATGATTAACATTTATACTGTTATGAAAAGCACCATCTGACCATAGTAAAAATTACCTAATGGGTTAAATATGAAAACAGTGTCTCCAGACAATTTCATCAGTCGGCTCTATCGGGAGTCATCGCGAATATCGCTCCAAGATTTTCCGGTGTGGGCATTGAGCTTATTGCGGCAAAACATCAATTTTGATGGCGCTATCTGGGGGACGGGACATATCTCAACCAAGGTATTTCATACACAGACGGCCATCGATATCTCAAGTGATATCTTCGCCCAGTTGAAGGAGTATTTGGCCATCAACCCCATCTTTGAAACCCTCTTTTCGACTCAGGGAGGAGCGGTAGATATGCGAGATGTGATCCCGGATGAACAGTTCTATGACTCACCGCTTTATCACCATTGTTTTAAACCATTTGGAATCGAGCGAATACTGAGTTCGATTCATATTGATGAACGAAGCGGTATTTTTACCCTGCTCACCTTGTACCGTTACAATCGTGAAGACAGGTTTACTATCCAAGAGAAAAACATTCAGAGCCGACTACTCTATCACCTGATCAGCGCGGCATCTCATCGACAACGTTTAGCCTTGAGTGAACAGGAAAAAGGGCTAAATATTCATTGCTGTGCCATCTGTGATTGCGAAGGTATCTATCATAGTGTCGATTCAAGCTTCTTAGACATCTTAGAATCACACCTGCAGACACCGGCGATGCAGAAGTTCCCATTTCCCATCGCGGCACATGACAATCAATTCACCGAAGGGGGGCTTCAATTCAACCAGACTCGATTAGGCGATCTCTACCGCATCTCCGTACGGATAAAAAATCAGCTCGATGAGCTCACTATTAGAGAGAAACAAGTCGTTTCGGGGATTTGCAAAGGGGGGACCTTCAAACAGATAGCCCGGGAACTCGAGCTATCACCATCGACAATTTCTAATCATCTGTACCGCATCTACTCAAAATTAGGCATACACACCCGCAGTGAATTAGTCTTGATAGCAAACGACTGTGAATTTAACGCAGGCTAGCTACAGCCAGCACGACCGAGAGTCGATCTTTGAACAATGCCATCTAGCACTCTCGACTCTCCCCTCCGGCTTTTAACAATGATCGAAATGGGCATTTTCCATGCACATAAACGACACTTGTTGCATGTTCAATGCGGAAATATCGAGCTTACGCAATGATGCCATATCGATAACCTCCTCACCCTCACTGGTGAGCGGAGTCAAGCTCGCAGCATAGTTATTGGTTCGACCGCAATCAATCCACACCCCCTGCCATTTGACACAATAAAACGCTTCCAGGCCAGAATCCGTTTTACGCTGTGCTTCATAGGCGACAGGCCTAAGTGCTGATGCTTCTTCGGTAGAATGATTCGCTGATATTTCGGCCGTTAACACAGATACCACTAACTTAAGGTTATCAAACGCAGATAGCGTAACACTTGCGTAGGGGGCGAGTAGACGGTGTAGTGGCTCTGACATGATGAATTCCAATTTATTTCGTTGCTAAAGCAAGCAAGTAGTAGTCTCTATCATCGAAGGTAAAGAAATCCAGTACCTGCATCGATGCCTTATTAGTATGAGCCGAAAAAGAAGCTAAATTGTCTTCTGCAATAAAAGTCAGCATAAACTGAAACTTGGGTTGTACTTGTAGCTTAAGATAGTTGACCAAGGCCTCAAAAATTCCCTTACCGCGACAGGATTTCTTAATCCAGATGGGCCCATATTGACATGAATTCACTTTAGTGATTTTAGTGCCGTTAACACTGAAGTCACCAAGTCTTCTCACAATATTGCGGTACACAGGCCAAGATTCAAAGAACCGCCAACCACCCGCGATAACATAGCCGACAATTTCTAACTCTTTGCCATTATCCTGTTCGGCAACGACAATCCAATGCTCTGAGATTAACGCTTCAAGCTCGGCCAAGCCAAACGCTTGCCCATCTAATCCATATGATTGCTCTGAGCCACTCAGCTCATCGTTAAGGTTGGTTTGTTCAAGTTGTTGAAGCTGATTGAGGTCGCCAAGATGAGCTAATCTGATATTCATCACTCTACTCTAAATCTGATAATTAAAACTCTATGATGAAACTGATTATACCAGCCCTCCCACGCATTCATAATGCTTTAAATCCCTACGATTTCTATTCTCAAGTTTCAAAAACAACCATAAAAGGTCAATAGACCCTAATAGTTTGCATAAATCCAATATGGCTACCACACTTAACAAAATATCTACAGACCTTGACCAAGGTTCCCATGCTTCCTGAAAATGTCGATACAAGTGTCAGTTTACTTGAGAGTGACAATACCCAACTTAATTTAGTTCGCTGGATGCATCAGTGTGAGTTGATGAAACGCTATTACCAAGCCGATGTCGTGTTTGTTATTCAAAAAACCAGTAGCGGTTTCGAGGTTATCGTCAGTTCCATCAGTCAAAACCGACTATTAACTACCGGTACCATTTTCGAACCCGACGACCAAATATTCCAGCGATTAGTGCACTCATTACCCGAAGGGTTAAATATTGATCTGACCAATCAAAAAAAATTAATTTTGCCGGATGTGTTTACCAACGCAGACAATATGTTAACCCGCCCAATCTTATGGCCAGACGGGACTCACTTCGGCTGTATCTGTGTACTCAATGCCAGAATATCCTCAAATGAAATAAACTCATTTATGCTAGAGCCTTTCCAAATATTACTGCAACAAGAGCTCACTCTTTATTGCCAAACTCAACGTATCGAGTCACTGTCGATGAGAGATAGAGAAACGGGCATGCTGAATCGGTATGGCTTTATCATGATGGCCCCGAGGCAACTCAGTCTCGGTAGACGCTTTGGCGCATCCGCAGGAATCATATTTTTTGAACTGTACCCAAGACCACCTTTAAAACAAATAGAAGACAAACATCACCGTTTATTAGGCTCCATTATCCAAGATACGATACGAACCGCAGACATTGCAGCACATTATAGTGAGACTCAATTTGTTGTGCTGGTATTTGTTGATTCGGAGCGCGACCTTATCCACATAGGTACACGGGTAGAAAAACTGCTTTTTCAACAAAATGAAAAGCTAATGGTAGACTCGAGCTGTAACTATTTTACCCCTGACTCATCAGTCAAACTTGCGCCTATGCTGGAAAAATCTCAAAGTGGACTCAAATCTGAGCTCCGCAAACTCGAAGAAGGACTGCCTAAAGCCATCTCTCCCACCGAAATGCCAGCCAAAGATAGAGAGGGAAGCGATCGAATTAACCACTGAACAAATTATACAATCACTTCAATTCTAACGGCTACTCATCCGATGTTCAGCTAAATCTGGATCGTTTTCAAAAAATTGATAACTTTACATTTAGATAACCGCCTAAGTTAAGTATGATAACGGTAAGTTTTCGTTTATAACAAAGATCTGACTTAATAAATTTAAGTCACGAATTAAGTTATAAATCAATCAGCATGAAAACACCATTAAGTGAGAAAGCCTATGTTAGCCCAAAGCACACATCATCTACTTTGGCTAAGGGAGCAAGATCATCCGGCTATTAGCCTGCCAAGGTGGCAACAACAAGTAGAGTTATTAGGTAATTTTTATCAATCCCAGGCTTGTCTGATCCTTCAAGTGGTCAATAATAGCGTTCAAGTTGTTTGCGCTCGTCAGAATCACAACTTCCGTCTCAATGGAGGCACTGCCTTTGAGGATGCTGGGTTGTTAGCGGTGATCGATGACTATAATGGCTACAATATAACTCAATCCACAGGGACTGACTTTACTTCTGACCTTTCTCAATTTAATCAGGTGTTATCTCGGCCCATATTTTGGCCAGACGGCGAACTATTCGGTTGTATCTTGATCTGTGACCCACAACAGGCTCAATACCGTGAACGATTAACTCCTCTCATGGAAACCACAACCTCATTGCTACAAGCTGAATTGAAACATGTATTTCTAATGCAACAGGTTAAAATGCTTTCGGTACAGGACGAACAAACCTGTATGCTTAACCTTTACGGTTTCAGCTTAATGGCCCCCAGACAACTCAGTCTCAGCCGCCGTTTTGGCTCCCACGCCGGGATCATTTTAATCGAAGAGATGATGAGCGAATCACTTGCCTCTGCCAAGGAAGATGAGGGGCAGAAAATACGTTTGTTAGGCAGAATTATTCACGATAACCTCAGGGATGCCGATGTGTCTGCCAGAGTGGGACACCGACAATTTATCATCCTCTGCTTCGTCGATAATGAATCTAATCTCGATGCCCTGGTAGCCAGATTAAAAAAGCAGATTGCTAAAGAAGATTCAAACTTAAAGCTTGTCACAGGACAAAGCTACTTCACGCCAGATACTCAAGTTAGTCTGGAGCCTATGCAGGAAAAGGCTAGAGAGAACTTAAACATGAACAAACTTGAGCATCACAAAACGCCTCGATAGCCCTATACCGGCTCGTCTCTTTTGTTATCTTGCTCCCTTGCCCATTGTATAAAAATGACAATGGGAAAGGGTGACATCATCACCAAACCTAAACCAATTAAGCTCGATACCAGCACCATTCCGCTTATTACTAATGTGATGTCTGTAAATAGGTAAGCTAAACATCCCGAAATAAACATAAATAACCCTAGCCAATGCATCAGCTTTAAGATTTTCATTGCTCTTTTTACTCCAAAAAAAGTTATCGCTTTTTATATTGCACTAATATTGTCACAATATGGTGAATAATAATTTGGAACCCAGTGATGTCTATAAAATTATATGCGATTGCCGCTGCTCTGCTCGGTTTAACGGCTTGTCAAAGTACCATTGAAACTCAGCCACAAGATATTGCTCTTCAGGGAAGCTGGCACATCGAAGTTGTCTCTAAAAAATCTGTCATCGATTATAGCCCAGCTCAACTCACTTTTGCTCCAGATGGCAAATTAACAGGTAATAACAGCTGCAATAACTTCTTCGGTCAATACTCGGTTGATGGCAACGAGATAACACTGACGCCAGCGGGTAGCACAATGAAAGCCTGTGTCGATGCATTAATGGATCAAGAGCACAGAGTGATGGCGGCTATGCCTGAAGTCGCCACGGGAGAGTTTGCCAAGGGCAAATTACTTCTTAAAGATGCTGCAGGAAACGTCCAATTAGTCTTAAGTAAAATATAGTCAAAAACTGATTTCGTTTATTCAAAAAAACCGCCATTTGGCGGTTTTTTCACTCTCAATACTAAGCTTCTCTACTACCCGCGTTCCGCTGCATTGAGTCCGCTATTCATCGATGTATCACTATCTTGTATGGATAACTCTTCTGCTATCAATGCACTTTGCTCGATATCAGCATTATAATGTTCAATATTGAGCTCACCCTCCGATTTGGCGATGATTGTCGTCGCCACTAAATCGCCCGATACGTTTACAACGGTGCGAGCCATATCCAAAATCCTATCAATACCGGCAATTAACGCCACCCCTTCCAGAGGTAAACCAACGGTTGTCAGTACTAAAGTCAGCATCACCAAACCTGCTCCAGGCACACCAGCAGTGCCAATAGATGCGAGCGTGGCGGTGAGAACAATGGTGATGTAATCAACCCAAGTCAGGTCAATACCAAAGGCCTGTGCCACAAACAAGGCTGTGACCCCTTGATAGAGTGCGGTTCCATCCATATTGATGGTTGTCCCCAGTGGCAAAACAAAACTGGATATTTTCTTATTAATCCCTAAAGACTCACTGGCGCATTTCATGCTGGCAGGCAAGGTTCCCGCGGAGCTTGATGTGGTATATGCCACTGCCAATGCGTTACTGATCCCCTTAAAGAACTGCACAGGATTGAGCTTTGCAAATACACTCAACACAACACTGTAAAAACCCAGGACGTGTATGATGCAACCGATATAGACGGCAACAATGACTTTTATCAATGGCAGTAACATCTCAATACCATATTGACCCGCCACCCAAGCCATCAAGCCAAATACACCATAAGGGGCCAGCTTCATGATCATATCGGTCAATTTGTACATGGCCTCAGCTAAGCTCTCAAACACCTTGATGGCCGGTTTACCATGATCGCCTATCAAGACTAAAGCGATACCTAAGGCGACCGCAAACACGATCACTTGCAAAATCTGTCCATTCGCTAATGCTGCAATAGGATTAGTCGGGATAATATTGATTAAGGTCTCCATCACTGAGGGAACCTCTTTGACCGCGGCAAGGTTTGAATCGGCCTGCATACCCAGACCTGCCCCTGGCTGCATCAGGTGTCCTACGGCCAACCCTAAGGTGATCGCTATCGAAGTGGTACCAAGATAAAAAACAAAAGATTTAAAACCGATTCTTCCCATCTTAGCGGTATCTTGCATGGAGGTGACCCCCACAATAAGAGAACAAAATACCAACGGAACAATCAACATCTTAATGGTATTAACAAAAAGCGTGCCTATCGGCTTTAGTACAATCGCTTGTTCGCCTAAACCGAGCCCAGTGGCAATACCTAAAAGCATACCGATAAGAATTTGTAGCCAAAGAGGCACTGACATCCAGCGTGACCAGACACGGCCAACGATCGATGATTTTTGTTCCGACATGATTTTCAACCTTGAGTGTAGAAAGCGATAGAGTTTTGGATGTATCAATTTGAAGAGGCTAACCATGAAACTGGCTCGAAAGCGTAGTTTACCGGGCGACTAATGGATCAAACTAAAACGAGCAATATTTTACCACAGCTCGTAATAATCAAGAGTGATCAATATCAAGCAGAGAAGGCTTGCAGCTCCTACCAGATAAGGAAAGTTAAGCGTCAGTTCATCATGCACTCAAGAGTGCAACAAACCCGAAACAGCATCGAGCAGGAATGACAATAAGTATAAAACAAAGTGATAGATAACCTAAACTCGGGTCATGCATCAAGCATCGAAAAATCCGTTGCAGTCATCGTTATCAAATTTCATTTTATGCAGTGCGGCCGGAGGTTGTTCTCTCTCAATTAAATAACTCCAGTACGCATCATCGAAACCACGAAAGAATTGATCGCTCTTGCCTTCTGATTTTAAAATTAACCACCACCATACTAATCCCCACAGACCTAAAGTGAATATTGTTAGCAGAAAATGGATGACTTTATTTCCTTCATAACCAAAAATATGCTCTTTATGACAGCGACTCCCTCCCCGATTATGACTTGTATTAGCCATTCGCTCATGGCTGTTAGTTATCGATTTTCCGTTCAAATTACGATGTACACGATATTTATGGTGAATCGCGGCCATAAGCACCTCCAGCTCTTACCTTTCTACTAAAAAGTTTAGCAGAGTTAGACTTTAGTCGAATAAAAAAGACAAGATGGCTTAATACCGCAGCCAATATAAAAGTTCAACAGGTGCTCGGGTAACATGCTAAAGTATTCGAAAAAATGGAGTCGATAATGAAAATAAGAAAAGGCCAACAGTCAGACCTTAATGATTTAATTCAGTTTAACCAAGCCATGGCCATGGAAACTGAAGAGCTTGCATTAGATGGCAACTTACTCAAAAAAGGCGTGAACACCTTACTGACTCAACCCGAAAAAGGTTTCTATCTGGTCGCTGAGGTAGACAATGAAATCGTCGGTTCACTCATGGTCACATTCGAGTGGAGTGATTGGAGAGCGAAGGACTACTACTGGATCCAGAGTGTCTACATTCGTCCTGAAAACCGTCGTCAGGGGATCTACGGTAAACTCTATCAAGCGGTGAAAGATATCGCCGAAGAGAAGGGAGGAGCTGCAAGCTTCAGACTCTATGTCGAACAGGAGAACAGTAAGGCTCAACAAACTTACCAGGCTCTTGGCATGGAGCAGAGTTACTATCTGATGTACGAAGAGAAATAAAAAAGGACAGTGTTCTCAGGTTACATCCCCTGGGAACGCCTATCTGTTTCTCCATGTTTCTCCAGCAAGATTTACTCCCTTCAGCCGACAATACATCAATAAAAATAAAAATCACAAAAAAACCAACAAATAACAGTGTTAATAAGTACTAACACACTTCATAAATATCGGCTATCATGCCCCCTAGAATTCCTTGTCAGAATGCAATATGCGACACTTAAAGCGACTCAAAAAACAGACTTTATCTCTGCTACAGATAAAAAAATATCAGTGGCTGGTTTCCATATTACTTTTTGTTGCCCCATTTGCCATTCTGCTCCCGGCAGAGCCAGCCTTCGTGAACTACAGCGTTAATTCACACGTTAAAGATGTATTCAAGCACGTATTCTTTCAAATAAATCTGCTCGAAACTTCAAGCCTTCAGAAAAGTAGGTTGATGCAGAAACTCAATTTTGACTGCGAAGCAGACGATCTTGCAATACTCAGCAGCCAAGACTTCACTCCTCTCTATGTCAGAGTCATTCAACTCGAACTTAGCAACGGTGAAAAATGTTCAAATTTTGGGCCCGCCGTCATTCAGAATATGAGCCCCACTATTTTTGTCGCTAAACATAACATCACCTTGGCCTCGACGATTAGTCCCCTGTCACAGAGGAGAGAGACCATTTTAGTTCAAACCTATGGAGAGCATAGATTACTCACAGTGATCAACAGCCGCATTCTCAATAATTATCTGGATTCAGAGTGCGCCGATTGCTATCAACTCGAATACTCAATCGCAGGCCTTCCTACCATGATCCGTGGAGAAAAGGAGTTACAACAGAAGGATCATCATTACTCGACAGGGAGTCAGTACTCCAATAAAGACTACATCATCACCTTGCACGCGGGTGACAGACTCTATCAAGAGCTCGAAGAGGAGGTCGATACTTACCTCTATATCGCGAGTTTCATCATTGCTATCTTGTTAAATATTATTTTTTGGAGTTGGTGTTCCTCCAAATCCTCTCTCAAAGGCATGATCATTTCAGCACTGAGTAATAATGAATTTATCCCCTACTACCAGCCCATTATTAATAGTAAAACGGGTAAGATCGTAGGGCAGGAAGTACTCATAAGATGGCGGCTAAAAGACATGAGCCTAATACCTCCTGGGCAATTTATTCCTTACGCCGAGGAGAACAACCTGATTATTGCCATTACCGATAACCTTTTAGATCAGGTCTATCAAGATCTGGCTGAGTTAACTGGCTGGGTCAGTGTTAATATCGTCGCTAAGCATCTGGAGCAAGGCTTACTCTCTCCTTGGCTCAAAGACCGCAACAATGATCTGATAAAACGGCTGAGTTTCGAGCTAACTGAACGCGAGCAGATTAAACAATTCAAACGAGCCGAATCTGAAATCCAACTAGTCTCTCACTATTGTAACGGGGTAAAGCTCGATGATTTTGGCACGGGATATGGGGGCTTTAGTTACTTGCAAAGATTGGGAGTGAAAAGCATAAAGATAGACAAGATGTTTATCGATACGATTGGTACCGACGATCTAAAGTGCAGCGTGCTCGATGCGATTATCGCCTTCGGTCATAAAGCGAATTTAGAGATGATTGCCGAAGGGGTAGAAACCAAAGCCCAGGTAGACTATCTCGCGGGAAAAGGCGTTACGCTCATTCAGGGGTTCTATTACGCCCAACCAATGGCGAAATCTGAGTTAATCGACTTCTATCGGCAAAACAACAGATAAAAAAGGCCATCAAACGATGGCCTTTATCGGCAATACCCCTATCCGGCTAGAGGATCAGGCACAGATACTGGTTATTTTTATCGCTAAACCACCTTGACTGGTTTCGCGATACTTTACATGCATATCCTTACCCGTCTCATACATGGTCTCGATAACCTTATCCAGGCTCACAGTCGGTTCGCTACTACGGCGCATCGCCATGCGAGTCGAGTTAATCGCCTTAACAGATGCAATCGCATTGCGCTCGATACAAGGCACTTGAACTTGCCCGCCAACCGGGTCGCAAGTTAAGCCCAAGTTATGCTCCATACCGATCTCGGCCGCGATACAAACCTGAACCGCTGTCGCGCCCATTATCTCGGCTAAACCCGCTGCAGCCATAGAACATGCCACACCAACTTCACCCTGACAGCCCACTTCGGCACCTGAGATAGACGCGTTACGCTTATATAGGTTACCGATCGCTGACGCGGCTAAGTAAAAGCGCGTGTATTCTTGCTTAGTCATAGGCTGAACAAACTTGTCATAGTAGGCCATCACTGCGGGGATGATGCCTGCTGCACCGTTAGTCGGTGAAGTCACCACTCGTCCACCAGCCGCATTTTCTTCACTCACAGCCAATGCAAACATGTTCACCCAATCAAGAATGACCATAGGATCGGTAGAGTGACGCTCACTCGTGACTAACTGACGGTAAAGTGCTGGCGCACGGCGAGGAACCCTAAGGGGACCCGCTAATACGCCCTCAGTCTGACAACCTCTTTCGATACCCGCCTTCATGGTGTCCCAAATGGCACCAAAGCCTTCATAGATGACCTCTTCGCTATTGAAGGCCTTCTCATTGGCCATCATAACGGCACTGATACTTAGCCCTTCTCGCTTGCAAATCTCAAGCAGATCAAAGGCAAAATCAAACGAATAAGGCACGCTCACCTCATCGACTGCGGTTAAACCGAAGTGCTCTTCATCGACAATAAACCCTCCACCTGTCGAGTAGTAAGTCTTAGAGAATGCACAGTTATCTCCAATCCAAGCATGGATCGACATGCCATTTTCATGTAAAGGCAGTGCATGTGCATGGAACGTCACCGAACCTGTAGGAAATGCCACACTTTGGGCTTCTCTGCCTAGAGGTAAAGTCTCAGTCAATTCAACTTGACGAATAAACTCTGGAATGGCTTCAATATCGACAGTCGCAGGAAGGTTGCCACCGAGTCCCATTAAGATTGCGGTATCGGTATGGTGGCCTTTGCCCGTAAGCGAAAGCGAACCGTAAATATCGACACTGACACGCGTCACTTGTGCCATATCACCACGTTGGCGTAACTCATCGATAAACTCTTTGGCGGCCTTCATCGGCCCGACAGTGTGTGAACTCGATGGACCCACACCTATCTTAAAAATATCAAATGCGCTAAACATAATAAATACTCCCTATAAAGCAGGAAAGGGTCAGCACCCATTCGGTGCTGACCCTTTCCGTCAATCTTGAAAAATCTTACTTAAGACAACATACCAAACAGGATAGCCGTCATCGCTAATAGGCCAGCAATCACAACGAAGACGTTGCTAATACGACCACGGTACGCTTTAAGTGCTGGTACCTTGTAAATAGCATACATAGGCATAAGGTAAAGTATCGCGGCGATGATTGGACCACCCAACGCTTCAATCATACCTAAGATGCTTGGGTTGATGATGGCAACACCCCAGATGCTGAAGAACATAAAGCCAAGAATAAACTTATCAACTTTCTTATCTGATACTTCTTTCTTACTGCTACGCAATTGCTTAGTGATAATGCCCTTCAGACCTTCTGTCGCACCTAAATAGTGACCGAAGAAAGACGATACAATGGCAATCACCGCAATGATAGGACCAAAGTAACTGACAAAACCACTTGCATGCACGTTAGCCAAATAAGAGAGAATAGGTAAGTTTTGCGCTTTGGATTCTGCAAGCTGTGCTGGAGACAATGACAGTACACAAGAGAATACGAACAACATCACGAAACTAACCAACATCATGCTAGTGTTACGTAGTATTACATCGGCTTTCTTAGAAGCATTAACGCCATGCTCACGCTTTAAGGCGACAGAAAACTGTGAGATAGCAGGAGAGTGGTTAAAAGCAAACACCAATACTGGAATCGTTAACCAGACTGTACCTAAGAACCCACCAACAGATGGAACCTGAGTCAAAGCATCCATTTTCCAACTTGGGATAAGGTACAGAGACATAAAGGCCAAAATAGCGACAAGTGGATAAACCAAGAACTGAGTCACTTTCAACATGATTTTCTGACCAGAAACCATCACTGACATCATACCTAGAATAAGCACACCAGATAGAATCCAACGTGGTGGTGATGCCATACCAAGTTGGTTAACGATGAAACTGTCTATGGTGTTGGTAATACCTACACCATAGATCAATACAATCGGGAAGATAGCAAAGAAATACAGTAAAGTGATCGCTTTACCTGCGCCAACACCAAAATACTCTTCTACGACGTGGGTAATGTCACTGCCCTGCTTCTGTGAAGAGCAGACAAATCGAGATAGCCCGCGATGCGCTAAATAAGTCATCGGACCGATAATGATCGCCATCATGACAAGTGGCCAGAAACCACCCATACCGGCATTAATTGGTAGGAAAAGAATACCTGCACCGACCGCGGTGCCAAATAGACTCAACATCCAAGTTGTATCCTGACGTGTCCAACCCTGACGGCCAGCTTCTTGTACTTGGGTATTAATCGCTTCTTCTTGCATAAATGTTACCTTTGAGGTGCTAATGACACCTTGGGTGTTTTTGGTAAAAACAGTAACTTCGAAATGAATAGACCACTTCGAAGTAAGAGCAAATTTCGGGCTCAGAATATAGATATGGAGTCCTGAAAAATTGATCTAGAACCGAGTTTTGTAATCAAATTTCAGAACAAGCTGATATTGGGATCAATGTCTAATTTATGATGTGCTAAATTTTCATACTTCATCCACCTCAGCAACCTGATTGAACCAGTGATTAACATGGAAACCACATCCATTACCTATCGGTGATATTCTTGAATCAGAGATTTAACCCCGAGTTACGAGCGATATCTCAGAAACGCAACAGTTCGAGAGGTCACCCCGCAATCAAACCGTGAAACTTGAGATGAATCACAGTCGTTTTCGCTATAAAAATAGACAGGGCTAGCGAGACCTTCTAAAACAAGTTTTTATACAAAAAGTTCAACTAGCAGATATTGCC
>SDWK01000115.1 GCA_004195335.1 Shewanella sp. | reverse complement strand
AACACGAAATTTAAATCGTATATCACTTATATAAAAACTTCTCTTCTCGAATGAATGCCAGACTTCGCTGAAACCCCTTGTAACACTCAATTCATAATTCGAAAGTAAGCCCACACGAGTGTGAAATAAATGTGTATATCAATAGGTATTTCTCCTTCCTAGTTATTTTGTTGTAGCGCATAGGTTATTTTTTGTGTAATGTTTGTACCGAACATGACAGCGTTGTCATTCCATTAGGGAATGGTTATGGAAATTAAAAAATAAAATAAAGTTATGGAAGGGAAATGAGATGCGACCATCTAATTTTAAGAAAACTGTACTAGCTACAAATATCGCCCTACTGCTAGGTACTGCAATGTCTATGTCTGCTGTTGCAGCGGAAGCAGAAACCGCTGGTTCTGCAGCAGATGATGAAAATATTGAGAAGATCGAAGTGCGTGGTATACGTGCTTCCATGAAAGCTTCTGTAAATGCTAAAAGATTTTCTAACTCAGTTGTCGATGCTGTTACTGCAGAAGATATTGGTAAATTTCCTGACGGCGATGTAGGTGAGTCACTAGGTCGTATCCCTGGTGTCGCCGTAAACCGTCAATTTGGCCAAGGCCAACAAGTCTCTATTCGTGGTGCTTCCAGTCAGCTAACTAGAACATTACTTAATGGTCAATCTGTTGCTTCTACAGGCTGGTTCGATCAACAAGCCATCGATCGTAGTTTTAATTATTCATTACTGCCGCCTGAGATGGTTAGTGGTATTGAGGTTTATAAGTCTTCACAAGCGGATATAACTGAAGGTGGTATTGGTGGTACCGTTATAGTTAAGACTCGTAAGCCATTAGATCTTGATTCAAATACCGTATTTTTAAGTGCCAAAGGTGATTACGGGTCAATTTCAGAAGCAACAGATCCTGAACTTTCAGGTCTTTATAGCTGGAAAAATGATGATGAAACATTTGGGGTTTTAGTTTCAGCTTCAGGCTCTCAAACTGAATATCAGCGTAATGGTATCGAAACCTTACTTGGTTGGGGAGAGATTGTACCAACAACATTCCAACAAGATCGTGAGCGAACGGCTATAAACATAGCAGCTCAATATCGTCCAACGGATAGACTTGAGTTCGGTCTTAACGTGATGAGCCTAGATCTTAAAGCTGATAATGCTAATACATCAATTTTCTTATTCCCTACCCAGCAGGGCGAAAGTACTTGTAATCTTACTAATGCAGCTGGAGTTTGCACTGATATTACCCACTCTGGTGTAGGTGGTTTTGCTTGGGCACAAACTTGGGCTCGTAAAGCTGAAATGTCTTCTGATACTGTCGATTTCGACTTTAATTATGAAGGTGACAACTTTACTTTAGAAGGTAGAGTTGGAAACACCAAGGCTGAAGGTGGAACAAGTCTAACTTCTAACTATGGTAATTCAATTGGCCAACCTGGTGACTTTGCAGGCCATTATGATGCGACTGGCGATATAATCGCTATCGATATCGCCAATAAGTCTTTCGATAGCAGTGACTTCAATGGAGAGTTATCTCCGGCGGGTTGGTCTTTAAAGAGCCAGCCTAATACCGATGAAGAGACCTATGCACAATTTGACGTGACGATTCCTGTAGAGCTTGGTGCTATCTCTTCGTTCAAAACTGGTATTCGTTATGCTGATCATGATGTAACCCAAGAGACAAATGTTGCAATAATAAACAACGCTATCGTTGGGAAAGATGCATCAGAGTATTATTCGGGAACTATGTCATCAGGTGCTGGCTTTACGCTACCAGAGCCTGATTTTGATGCGATGATCCGTGATGCTAACTCTGCTATTGATGGATATACCCGTGATAAGTCTGGTTACGGTACATTAAATGAGAAGAACCTAGCATTATATGCAATGGCTAATTTCGAAGCCGAAGGTATTCGCGGTAACTTCGGTCTACGTTTTGTGTCAACGGATGTTGAGTCTGATTATTATGCACTAAGTAATTCGGGACAATTTGATGATACGCTATCAACGGATAAGTCAAGCTATAGCGATGTGTTGCCAAGTATAAATGTCGCATTTGATTTAGCTCCTGATTTAATCTTACGTACATCGGCTGCTCAAGTTATCTCACGGCCTAACTATTCAGAGTTATTTGCTACTTCGACACTTCCTGGTTTGAATGATGGTACGCCTGGTAATGAGAAATTGAACCGCGGTTCTGTAGCCTTGGATCCATTTAAGGCGACTCAGGCTGATGTAAGTCTAGAGTGGTACTTTGGTGGTGAAGGTTTAGCTGCTGTTACTTACTTCATTAAAGACGTCAGTTCATTCATTTCAACTCGTCAAAAATTAAACCAATCTATTGGTATAGATGATAATGATGTTAAAAAAGACTGGGAAGAGAATGGTAATGCAAGTCCATGTGGAGCTGGTATATACGATTGCTGGACGGTTAGTGAAAAATATAACGCAAATGGTGGTCGAATCGAAGGTGTAGAGCTCCAATTACAGGACTCTTTTGATAATGGCTTAGGCTATTCGGCAAACTACACTTATGCCGATGCTGGATCTCCATCTGAAAACTACCCAGATGAAATGAGTGTATTCTCAGATTCATCTAAGCATACAGTTAACTTAGTTGGCTATTACGAGATGGATAGTTTTTCCGCTCGTTTAGCATATAACTGGCGTTCAGAGTACATGATGCGTGAACTACCAGGTTTCTATGGTAATCGTGAGCACCAGGATTATGGCTCACTCGATTTGAGTGCCAGCTATGCGATTACAGAATGGATGGATATCACATTTGAAGCGGTTAACCTGACCGAGGAAGACAGTGTTCAAAAAGGTGTTGCATCGGCTGATAATGAAAATGTCATTGCTGAGTTTAAAGAAGACTACCCAGTATGGAGCTTCGAAGGTGAAGCACGTTATAAAGTTGGTGTAGCTTTACGTTTCTAATATTGATAATTGTGTTGAAAACCATTCAAAGCCCAGCAAATGCTGGGCTTTTTATTCGGTTTCTAATTCTGTTTAGTGGGTATTCTTAATACCTCGATAGAACTAAGTTTCGCTTTGATATTGAGAGGGGAATATGGATATTAAAAGAATAGTTATTGTTGGTGGTGGAACCGCCGGATGGTTAGCAGCTAATCACTTAGGTAAAGCGGCATTAAATAATGAGCGGTTGTCGGTGACTTTGATTGAATCCCCCGACATTCCAACTATCGGTGTGGGTGAGGGAACCGTCCCAGCTATACGACAGTCTTTGAAAAGCTTCGGTATTAGTGAGACAGAGTTTATTAAACGCTGTGATGTAACGTTTAAGCAGTCGATTAAATTTGCTAATTGGCTCGATAATAAGACAAACGGGCAAGATAATTTTTATCATCATCTATTTGATATGCCTAGCTCTTTAGGAGAGGAGTTAACCGAGCAGTGGTTAGCTAAAAAAGGCAGGCCATATGCCCAGACCATTTCACCACAACATGCAGTTTGTGAGGCTTACAAAGGTCCTAAAACAATTAGCGATGCTGAATATAAAGGACACCTTGGTTACGCCTATCACCTAAATGCCGCTAAGTTTGCCAAGCTATTAGGCGAAAATGCACAAGCGCGCTTTAATGTTCAACATATCAGTGCAAATGTACAAGAGGTTGTTCTTGGTGATGAAGGTGAGATTAAGTCTCTTGTCACAGACAGTGCGGGGACACTAGATTTTGACTTCTACATTGATTGTAGTGGTTTTGCTTCAATATTAATGGATAAAGCACTCAAGGTCCCCTTTGTCGATAAAGGGGAGCAGTTATTCGTCGATAAAGCGATTTCGGTACAAGTGCCAACAGATCCAGCTAGCGCCATTCCCCCGTTCACTATTGCAACGGCACATCAGGCGGGGTGGATCTGGGATATTGCTTTGAGTAACCGAAGAGGAGTGGGGTTCGTCTATTCAAGTAAGTACATGGATGATGAGACTGCTATTTGTAAGCTGGATAATTATCTCGGTGGCAGTTTATCGGAGCATAACTATAGAACTATTCCGATGAAGGTGGGTTATAGAGAACGTTTCTGGGAGAAAAACTGTGTAGCACTTGGATTGGCCCAAGGTTTTTTAGAGCCTTTGGAGGCAACCTCAATTCTACTGACTGATTTCTCCGCAAGATTTTTGGCAAATAGATTTCCTACTTCCACTGCACAACTGGATGGAATGAGGAAACAGTTTAATCAGGTAATGGGTTATGCCTGGGAGCGAGTGGTTGATTTTATCAAGTTGCATTACAGCTTGTCTGATCGAACCGACTCTCAGTTTTGGATAGATAACCGGGACCCCGAGACCATGTCAGATGAACTGATTAAACGTTTAACACTCTGGGAAAATTTTATCCCTAATCGAGAAGACTTTTTCAGTAAATTTGAGGTATTTGACCTAGAGAACTACCTATACGTTTTATACGGTATGAATTTACCAACTCAGGTCGCGCCAAGCCATGCAGATGATAAGAACAATGCTAGGATGTATAACGATAAGATTACCCGGATAGCGGATCAGTTAGTTAATCAGCTTCCAAATCATAGAGAGCTCTTAGAGAAGATTAATCGCTATGGTCTGCAAAAGGTATAGCTAGTGTAAGCGTAGGTTAAACCTGAAGATATGCTTAGTACAGTAGAGGCCGCAGCCCCTACTGTGAAAGCGTTATACTGAGTGGGTAAGATCGTATTGGTTCTGCTTTTCTATAAGACGTGACAGCTGCTGAAGTGAAAGTAAATGAGCATAAACAAGTGGTAGAACACCTTTATTTTTTAACAATAAAAAGTCTTCATCACTCAACTCATTTAACCGTTTTTCATCCTGTCTCTTATACACATCT
>SDWK01000113.1 GCA_004195335.1 Shewanella sp. | reverse complement strand
GTCATGCGCTATCGGTTTCCATCTGGTTCGCTCTTTTCAGTCGATGACGTTGAAAAGCCAAGGCACTTGTAGACCAGAGCCTTACTGGTTAATGACCGATCGCGTGTTAAGCAGATCTCCCCAGATAAGAACATGAACTTTCTTTGCACTGCTGCATCATTTACGGTGGCCATTAGATCACGTGGTTTTGTCGTCTTGTGCCAACTCACCTCTAGCCTACGCCTCATATGATGTTCTTGTTCATCAGATCGCATCGTTATTATGAGAAGTGCTAGCGGCTTCCTTCAGACCAATCCTCGTGGATAAGCCCTTGCCATTCGCTAGTAGTTAACGTTTAATAACAGCATGTTATTGAACGGTGACTTTCCTACAGAGGACTTTCACCTCATTAGTTCATGCCCATGCTGGGCGTACACAAGCGCCTGCAATCTGACCTCCAGCCACTGTCACCTTTTGTGCAAAAAACCGCACAAAAGGCGCCAGTAGCCTCCGGCAGTTGAGGCGGGCGTTAGATTGCTTTGAGTCGCGCAAGGACGTCATCGGCAGTGTGCCCATCAAAAGGGAATAGCGCCTTCTCATGTTCAGGCACTTTAAATAATTCCCAGTCTTTCATCTCATAATGATTTGAGATCTGACCTTCTGGCAGAACAGCAACAACAATAAACCAGCCGCCACCCAAACAATCATCTCCTTCATGGTGCTTTACTGATTTGTGCACGTCGTATTTATCTTGCTCAGCCCACTCGTTGAAAAGGGCGGCGTTGTATACTTTTCTGAACTCATATAGCTCATTAAACGTATGGTACCCATCTGAACATTCCCCAACTTCAGTGTCGTCTGGTGGAATCCAGTCTTTTCCTATAATCATGTTTTATCTCCGAACGGCAATTAAAGCGGACGGTTTACCTAGTTAGCCCCTAGATGTGTAGTGGCACACAGATTTTAGCCACTTGATTAGAGGTCGACCACTGCCGTTTCCCTAGTGTTTCCGACCTTCCCCCTACTTATCGTAATCTGAACCGGAAAGTTTCAAGCTTAAACTCTGACACACTTCTGTCCGAAAATGAGTTAAAAATAGTCAACCCACTGCTCAATAGCTCTAATCGAAGAGATAAACACTCAGGTGTACGTAAGCTCGAGGGCTTCGGTTTCAGGGATGAAACCGCAGAGCGTATAGGGATATATTTATAGCGTTCCGAGGGATTACTTACACATAAGCCTGCTGCAAGCAATTTATACCAATAAAGCCATGCCATTCAAACCACGAAAAAATAACAAAAAGGGAGCCAAAGCTCCCTCTCCTTCCCGCGTTAGCAGGCTAACAACTTTGCACCACTTTCAAATAGAAAGCACTTGTACAATTTATTTATACTTGCGCATAACCAAGGTTGCATTGGTGCCACCGAAACCAAAACTGTTACTCATCACAGTATTTAGCTCGGCTTCACGGTATTCCATCACAACTGGCATACCGGCCGCTTTCTCGTCCAAGTTATCGATGTTGATACTCGGTGCGATAAAGCCTTCTTCCATCATGATCATGCTATAGATAGCTTCATGAGCGCCTGCAGCACCTAGTGCGTGACCGGTCAGAGACTTAGTCGATGCTATTGGTGGTAAGGCATCACCGAAGGTTTCACGCAGCGCTTCAAGCTCACGCATATCACCAACAGGCGTCGATGTACCATGAGTGTTGATGTAATCGATAGGTGTATCCACATCGGCAAGGGCCATCTGCATACAACGTACCGCGCCTTCACCCGATGGAGCAACCATGTCATAGCCATCTGAAGATGCGCCATAGCCAATGATTTCAGCATAGATTTTTGCACCACGTGCTAAAGCATGCTCAAGCTCTTCGACGACAACGATTCCGCCGCCACCAGAGATAACAAAACCATCACGGTCTGCATCATAGGTACGTGACGCTTTTTCAGGCGTGTCATTGTATTTAGTCGACAACGCGCCCATGGCATCGAAGCCCATCGTTAGCGTCCAATCCACCTCTTCAGCACCACCGGCAAAAACCATATCTTGCTTACCCATTTGGATAAGTTCAGCCGCATGGCCGATACAGTGTGCACTGGTAGCACAAGCTGAACTGATTGAGTAGTTCATGCCTTTGATTTTAAAAGGCGTCGCTAAACACGCACTTGCTGTGCTCGACATGATGCGAGGCACAATGTACGGTCCAACACGTTTAACACCTTTCTCACGAAGAATATCCGCTGCTGTAACTTGGTTTGCAGAAGATGCGCCACCAGAACCTGCAATGATCCCGACACGAGGGTCTGAATACTGCTCTTCGGTTAAGCCCGCATCTTTAATGGCTTCGGCCATAGCGATATATGCATAAGCTGCGGCGTTGCCCATAAAGCGCAGTGCTTTACGATCAATATAATCTTTAGGATCCAGTTTGATGTCGCCCCAGACATGGCTGCGAAGCTTCATTTCCTCAAACTGATCTGAATGAGTAATACCACTGCGGCCAGCTTTTAGTGACTCAGTGACTTCTTGCTTATTGTTACCAATACTTGAAACTACGCCAAGTCCGGTGATCACGACTCTTTTCATTATTCCTATCCATTCTGTACATTTAGTACGTCTAGTACCAATTTGCTGCCGCTATAATATCGCTTTTATTGCAATAAAGTGGTCAGCTTTCCATAAAGACGGGTAAAATAATGCCTAATATGAGACATAGAGTAAATTCATTGACTGAAGAACGTGAAGAAAATACGCAAATGAGTAAGCTATCTGGTCATTTACCCTCAATTTTCACCGTTTTACCCGTAGAAAACGATGCCAGCCAAACGCTCACTTTAGGTCAATTAGGCTTAGATTGCCCTAGGCTGCTAATCTCATTATGGCATTATTTTCGAAAAAACAGTCCTTCGAGAGCCGTAAACGTAAAAATTTTCGAATCAAGCTTCGATGCACTGGTCGACTTCAATCTAAAACTGGCTTCACTCGCCTCCCCTGATTCAAGACTCACTCAGGACGATGAACAATCGACCATGGTAGAAGCACTCCTTCGAGCGGATATTGTTGCTATCGAGGGCTGCCAGCGCCTTATCTTCGATGATGGCCGCTTCATACTCGATATCTACTTAGGTGAATCATTGAGCCAGCTTCAACAGATCGCACCAACCTCTGTCAAAAACAAGGTGGCGGATGATTCGGCGCTTATCACTCACTGGTCCATCACTGAAGAAATTGAAGATATCGATGAAGCCAGCTTCTGGCAGATGGCCAAATTAAGTCGTGACAACGCGACGGTCGCCTTCAGCATTCCAACGGGAAAGCGCACCGAGCACATAAGCGCTTTGGCTCAAAGCGTAGGCCTTCGGCTGTTATCTGATATTGAGCAACACACTGACAATGCTACTAGTAATGATATTCCACTGCTGGAGCGACGTGCGTTAAGGCATGCACAATCAGACCAGTTTCAGTATTGCCCTATTACTACGGCCAATAATAGTGACGGTAAAGGTGAAATCGCCATTATTGGTGGCGGCGTAGCCAGTACACACTTGGCACTCTCGCTTGCTCAGCGCAATAAAAAGGTGCGCATTTTTTGTAGCGATGCCAGTTTTGCCCAGCAAGCATCCGGCAATAAACAAGGCGCCGTCTACCCGCTTCTCACACCGGATAACGGCCACTTAAGTCACTATTTTCAGCAGGGGTTCCTGTTCAGTCGTCGCCGTCTGCAAGACTTGATCGATGATAAGTTTACCGTCTCCTATGACTTTTGCGGTGTACTGCAAACGGGCTTCGATATTCGCAGCAGCGCACGACTGGACAAGATCATTAATGGTCAAAGCTGGAATGAGAAGATGGCTTACCCCATAGATGCCACCTCGGCCACACAAATAGCCGGTATCGATATCGACAAGGCAGGGATCTATTATCCGCTGGGCGGCTGGATATGCCCTCACGAATTTACCCAGGCCGCATTCGATAAGGCGACTCAGCTCAGTGATGTCACCGTAGAGTTTAATGCCGACATTACACGCATAGAACAAAAAGAGGGGCTCTGGTATCTGTATAAGCGTGTTAATGGTAACCACACATGCTTTGCCGATAACCATATACCGAAAGCTTCAGAAGAGCGTGAAATAGGTCCCTTCGCCAACTTGGTATTAGCCAATGGTCAGGGACTCACTCAGTTTAAGCAGAGCGAGAAGCTCCCCGCCACCGGATTTCGTGGACAAGTCAGCCACATTCCTTCACGAAATGCGCTGACCAAACTGAGCACAGTGCTTTGCTCCCACGGTTACCTGACGCCGGGGCATAACAAGTTCCACTGTACTGGCGCAAGCTATGTGAAAAACCCGAAAAACCTCGACTACTGCGCCGTAGAACAGGTAGAAAACCTACATAAAATCAAACATAGCTATGTCGATAAACCTTGGACGGAAGATGTGGATATCAGCGGGCACAGTGCACGGGTCGGCGTTCGTATGGTGACCCGAGATCACGCCCCCATGATGGGATGTGCCCCCGACACTGACTTGATGCTGACTCAATATGAGCAACACCAACATACCAAAGAGAGCATTAAGTTCTGGAAAGAGACTCCCGCTCCGACTCATAAGGGCTTGTTTATTCTCGGAGGCTTAGGTTCAAGGGGGATCACCTCAGGGCCTTTGGCGGCAGAGGCGCTAGCTGCACAGTTGTGTGGAGAGATAATTCCTCTGAGCATGCCTATGCTTGAAATGCTTAACCCCAACCGCTTTTGGATGAGAAAACTCATTAAAGGCAAAGCGCTCTAGTTAGAACAGTTATACCAATCGGTATAAGAAAGTGGTCAACTCAGAGTTATTTTTGGCTGCATAATTCAAGGCGAAAGAGTGAGGGAATGGTGATCCCTTTTGA
>SDWK01000105.1 GCA_004195335.1 Shewanella sp. | reverse complement strand
TAATAGGGCTTCGGTGGCATTGGTGACCTTTAAATTTCTAGTGCATTTAACAAGGCTGATCGTAATCGCATTTACCCTCGAACTCACTCACCGCGTCTGTGCTTGCCAAATACCTCATCCAGGTTTTCCGTGATGATCACGGAAGGTTCAGAACGCTTATAGCGCTTTTTCAGATCTTTCTTCAGCCGCTCAAAACCGTCAGAAGCCTTGGGGTATAGTGCAAGGAAGCCCATCACTGACCCACCTCCCCCTACAAAAGCGGCAAAGTCACCCCAGGCATTCAGCACAAATTCCAGCTCGACACTGCCTTCCCGGGCTTCCGACAGGGTCCAGAAAAGAGATCCTTCCCTTGCATCTTCGATCTTTTCAAATTTTAGACCATAGTCCTCAAGAGTCAGCTGACACTCTTCAGTCAATTCGAAGTAATCGCTCAGGATATCGCCGTTGACAATCCCTCGACTGAACAGTTCGACGCCCAACGCATTGTTTTCCATGCTGGCAAGTTGATTTTTGTACAGCTTGTCGAGCTTGACCCTGAAGCCGGCAATCTCTGTTGCTTGACGCGAGAGCCTGATCTGGTCGGTAAAAAAAAGTTCGCTGTCGCCTATTTTGTGAGCCAGTTCTTTCCAGTTTGACGTCTCATATTCAGTCAGGTCCTCCAGAACCCTAATGCTGCCGGTATCATCATCATAGGTCTGAACGATCTCCTTGAATTCATCCAGAATGCGGCCATAGAGTTTTTTGCGCTCCATAAGCTTCGGCTTATACGCGAGGGCAGAGAAGACCTGTTCACGCAGTGGGTCTTTGCCGGTAAAGGTATATTCATCCATCATTTTATAGAACATATCTTTGTCCAGCTGCTCCCGTTCACAGAGCTTATGAATAGCCAGCCGCTTTTCCTTGTTCCAGAACCCTTCAAACATTTCTTCCATATCTTGCTCTGGGGTCATGTTTGGCATGTAGTCGGAAATGAACTGTTCTATCAAATCGCGTTTGCTGCGTAATTGGGCTTCGTTACCCAGCATGTTCAGAATAGATTGCATCGCTTTTTTCGTTTCAGGGGTTTCTCCCTGTTTGCGTTGCAGTTGTTGAAGTTCACCAAGCAGAGTCAGGATGTAGGCGACATTGATTTCATCACGGTGGATCAGTTCAAGCTCAAAATCTACCTCGTTGATAATAGAGGCACTCGGTTCGCTGGTGTGGGTACGGTCGTATATATCGAGATACTTACTCTTATAGTCTGCGAAGTTCTGTTCGTCTAAACCTAGGTCTTCCCAGGTGAAATCGGTAAAATGTTTCAGCTTGTTATGGGTGCGCAACAACTGTCTGAACGATTTGACGAAGGCAAGCTGGGCATCTTCACTTTGCAGATCAGTAACGGCGTCGGGTGTTTCGGCCAGAGTTTGAACCTCAAGCAAAACGCGGTTGAACTGCTCTACATAAAACTCATAGGGTTCCATGAGAATCTTGTCGCTCTGATCCGTATCGCAGAAAAGTTTTATCGCCTCGTCTGTCTGTTCTTTCAAGTTGCGGAAACAAACGATATTACCTTGCGACTTCAGTTCACCCAATATGCGGTTGGTGCGCGAATAGGCCTGGATCAGACCATGATATTTCAGGTTTTTGTCCACATACATGGTGTTGAGCTTTTTCGCATCAAAACCGGTGAGGAACATATTAACCACCAGCAAAATGTCGGCGCGGTTTTTATCCTGAAAATCTTCCCGGTCACGCTCTTTCATCCGCTTGGCAATATCTTTGTAATAGGTGTAGAACCCCTTGCCGTCTTTCACCGAATGCTGGGTCTTATAGAGGGCGTTGTAGTCGGCGACGAACTCTTCCAACTTGTCGCGGCTGTGCTTGTTTTTTGGATCATCGGTTCTCATGTCAAAATTGGGGTCACCGATTAATCCATTGGCATCGACATCATCTTCATTGGCGCCATAAGTGAAAATGGTCACTACCCGCAAATCATGATCACCAGCCTGCTGTTTGCGCTTGAAGGCATCATAATATTTGATGAGCATATCTTTGCTGCCAACACAGAGCATGCTTGAAAACTGTTTATCGTGAGTCTTGCGATTGTGGTTGGCGATAATCCAGTCAGTCACCTGATCTATGCGCTTATCGTTCTCAAAAAACTCTTTGGTGTTTATGGATGAAACCTGCTCATCAGAAGCGCCATCCTTGAACTTGATTTTGCCCCAATACTCGATAGAGAACTTCAACACGTTTTCATCGGCAATGGCGTTGGTGATGACATATTTATGCAGAGGTTCGGTAAAAAGGTCTGCCGTTGTGCGCTTACCCAGAGCATTGGTCGTGGCGTTAGTGGGGAAGATGGGGGTGCCGGTAAAGCCGAACATTTGAACATTGGTGAAGAATTTCACTATGTTATTGTGCGTATCTCCAAACTGAGACCTGTGACACTCGTCGAAAATAAAGACCACACGCTTATCGCGCAGGGCATCCATAGCTTTCTCATGCCTTGGTTTGCATATAGCGGTATTCAGTTTCTGAATAGTGGTGACAATCAGCGGATTTTCACCGGCCATCTGTTTTACCAGAGAGGCGGTGTTATCGGTGCCATCGACACTACCTTCACTAAAGTAATTAAACTCTTTAGTTGTCTGATAATCTAAATCGGCCCTGTCTACCACAAAGACAACCTTGTGAACCTTGGGTAGTTCGGTGAGAATCTGCGCCGCCTTAAAACTTGTCAGGGTTTTTCCACTGCCCGTCGTATGCCAGATATAACCATGCTTTCGACCCTGCATGACACGCTCGACAATGGCCTCGACCGCATAATATTGATAAGGGCGCAGCACCATGAGTATTTTGTCTGATTCGTGCAGCACAATATATTTGCTGATCATCTTCGAGACATGACACTTCTCTAAAAAGATATCGGCAAAATCATCGAGTCTGGTAATCAGATTGTTCTCTTCATCGGCCCAGTAGAAGGTCTGCTTAAAATCTTGCTTGCGGTTGTTGGCGTAATATTTGGTATTGACGCCATTCGATATGACGAACAGTTGCACATAGTTAAATAGACCACTTTCCGACCAGAAAGAGTGACGCTGATAGCGGTTAATCTGGTTGAAGGCCTCTTTTAACTCTATGCCACGTCGCTTGAGTTCAATTTGCACCAGTGGCAAACCATTGACCAGCAGAGTCACGTCATAGCGGTTTTCGTATTTGCCTTCGAGAGTTATCTGATTGGTGACCTGATATTGATTTTGGCACCAGTGGGTGCAATTCATAAACTGGATATAACAGGATGAACCATCATCGCGGGATAGCTGAAAACGATCACGCAGAGTTTTAGCTCGTTGAAAGACATTCCCCTTGTCGAGATGATTGACGACCTTGTTAAACTCGCCATAGCTCAACTCTATTTTATTATGAACTTCCAACTTCTTTTTCAGATTAGCCTTAAGCTCATCGGCGTTGGTTATAGTCACCCGTTCATAACCCAAACCCGTTAAACGCTGGATAAGGTTTTCTTCTAGCTGGGCTTCAGACTGGGTGCTCTTCTGTTCAGACATAGCTGACCCGTTCATTCATTTGAGATTGCAAACTAGTTAATGCAGGGAAATAGTCTTCTACTATTGACTTGAATAGGTCGCTTCGAATAGCCTCATCATAACTAGATAGAACAAGGCTACTTTTTTTCAACATATCCATCCAGATATGGCCATCAGCAATAATACCACCGTTAAACGCGTATCGTATAATTTCATCTGGGCCATCAATTACAACTGCACATTGATAACGATAAAATGCCTCAATGGTTTTAATAGCTAAATTGAAGTTGTAAGAGAAGATATGAATGATACCTAGAATTTCCAGCTCATTAGTATAGGTTTTTTTCATGGCCCTTTGAAAAGACAAAGAAGCTTTATTCAAGAAAGAAAGATTGTGAGACCAGTCAGTCGATTCCATTATTCTTCATCTTGCTCTTTATTGTCGATAGACTCTTGTATCTTTTTATTATCTTTAAATTCTTGCAGTTTAATGTCGTAATCTTCGGAATATTGTTCATAAAGTGCACAACTGTAACGTGTCTTACCTTCATATGGGTATTGAGCATCTAAAGAGTCGTTGAACTCACGGATTGTACGCTCTTGTTCATCAATTCTAACAATCTCTTCATCTGTTTTCAATACAAATGATTCAAATATAGCCTGATCTCGGCTAAGTTCGATTGATGTTGAAAAATCAATAAGGGAAAGCACTTCTAACATATGGAACGCTAAAATATCAGTCATGCACTCGATTAGTAGGGCAAGTGTACGTGAACTCTTACCTGCTTTAGGCGCAATTCTTCCGTGTGAAATATCACCTTTATGATCTCTTATCGGTGCAATTAATTTACAAAACTTATTGCCCATGCCTAATATAAACTCTTTTTCACAGGCATGATGATAGGCAGCTAGAACAGTTATTGCTTGAGAAAATAGAAAACTAAATGCCGCTGTATTAGATTTCATTTTATCAAGTGCAAGATTTATGTTTTTCCATTCATGTTCATTAAATCTTGTTTTCGCTTCCATACTACGAATATTAACTTGGCTGATTATGGTTTTTGCAATGCCCTCAATAAGTGACTTGCAAGCCTCTATACTGTTGTCTGCTGTCTTTTTCGATTCAATGGTACTGAACAAGACATTATAGTCTTCAAAGTTTGTATAACGTTCGAAGCTAATTCTATTTTGGTTTAGAAATTCTTTCGTTTTATTCATATTTAGACAAACATCTTTTGCAGCAGACCCTTTTTAAATGTTTGGATCCGGCTTATCTGGTTGGAAACGGCTTCGATTTTATGATCGATGGTGGTCAGAAAATCGGCAATTTTCTTCTGTTCATCATAACTAGGTATGAGT
>SDWK01000103.1 GCA_004195335.1 Shewanella sp. | reverse complement strand
AGATTGGTATATAACTCACTTCATGATATTTTGTCTACCACTTAATTTTCGAGATCTTTACCATGCCAAAGGCCAGTGAAGTAAAAAAGAATACCGCAATCGAATTTAACAATAATGTTTATCTCATCAAAGATATTGAACGTTCAGTGCCCCAAGGCCGCTCCGGTGGCAGCTTATATCGTATGCGTATGTACGATGTCGCAACAGGGACTAAATTAGATAACACCTTCAAAGCCGATGATATGGTCAATCTTGCAGACCTAAACCATCACGATGTAACGTTCTCCTATATTGATGGTGACGAATATATTTTCATGGATACCGCAGACTACACTCCTTACCACTTTCATAAGGATTCGATTGCAGATGAGATCCTTTTTATCACAGAAGAGACGCAAGGAATGCGCGTACTGACTGTAGATGGGGCCCCTGTAGCCATTGAGCTCCCCACACAAGTCGAGCTGGTCATTGTAGAAACGGACCCTTCCATTAAAGGCGCCTCTGCCAGTGCGCGCACTAAGCCTGCCCTACTTTCTACCGGACTCTCGGTTCAAGTTCCTGAATATATTGCAAACGGTGAGAAGATTAAGATCAATACTGCCGAGCATAAATTTATGGGTCGTGCAGATTCTAAATAGTTGCCGTTCAAAATAATGTAATCCAACTATTAAGCTGCCTACTGATGAGTCGACAGCTTAATAGTTTTCTAGTAACCCGCCTCATTCACCATCAATTATTACCCCTTCCATCTCGAGTCTTGCTGATTTTTAACTCCAAGCACGCTGAGCGCTATACTCATATACCTTGAAGTTTCTCCCCCCTTAGAACTGTGTGTTTTTCAAACAGGAACACTCAATTTTCTATGTTTATGTTGAGTAAGTCATTTTTACCCGCTAGCATCTATAATTAGCCATTAAAGGAATAATTATAAGGCTTTATGTTTAAATTCAATCGACAACATTTGACGATATCTCTGACACTAGGCCTGATGGGTCTATTGGCTAACCTATACCCTATTCCCCTGTTCGGTAATGTTCAGCTTATCTTAGGAAACATTGTCATCGTTATTTCGGCAATTCTACTGGGACCTTGGTTTGCACTACTCACAGCCGTTCTTTGTGCAATCGGCCTTTTTATCGCTTGGGGGAGCTGGCATGTATTCATATTATTCAGCCTGGAAGCCATCTGGCTAGGTTACGCCCGCAGAAAAGACATTTACGCGCTTTATGCCGACATCGGTTATTGGCTGCTTATCGGTATGCCCATTTTTTACGCTTATATCATTCTATTTTCAAAACAACCCGAGAGTCATATATCCTTTATTACGCTAAAACAAGGGATCAATGGTTTAATCTACGCAGCGCTTGGCTCGCTCATTGTCACCTTGTTTTCTTCGCTTTGGACTTTAGAAGGCAAGGTGAAAGATCAAAAGCGCAGAACCTTTAATGCACAGCTCACTTATAGTTTCACCTTAGTTCTGACCATCTCTCTGTTAGGATCCACATTAATATTCAACCACAAAATGATAGAAAAACAGCAAGTTGAGCTTCAACAAAGCTTACAGGACTCTGCAATGCATCTGGGGCTGGCCACGGAAGTATTTATCGATACTCATAAAAAAGCGATAGATAATGCATCAAGATGGCTCAGCCTGTCTCAGACTAATACTCAAAATTGGCAAAATCGGCTCTCAAAACTTCACCAAAGCTATCCCGGTTTCATTACTATGCTGGTTGCCGATGCCGATGGAAAAATCGTTTCTGCTAGCCCCTTTTCTCGTCTTAATAGTAACAAGGAAGCCCCAGACAATTTAAGTGTTAAAGACCGACATTACTTTCAGGAGGCTTTTTTCAACCAGACAACCTACGTTTCCCCGGTTTTTTTAGGAAGAGGCTTTGGCAGCGATCCTATCGTTGCGGTCAGTGCGCCAATCTATCAAAGTGATAATGCTAACCAGCCCATCGGCATTATCGAAGGTTCTTTAAACCTGAAGACCTTCGCCGATATTGATAAAAACAGCACAGGCCATCATCAACATTCGATGGTGATCGTTGATGAGAATCACCGGGTTATTTATGCATCATCTCCTCTTAGTCTTGCCCCATTATTACCATTCACCTGGGCTGAGAGCGGTAAAAAGTACAAAACCAGCTTAAATATGCTCAACTTGCACGATATCGATAACCCAAACCCAGAATTTGTCTATGCCAGCTACACCCTTAATAACAATTGGCAGCTCTATGTCGTTCACCCCTTCGCGCCATTATTGAAAACAGTAGAAACTCAATACCTCACCACTTTTGCTATTCTGATGCTTTCACTGATTATCACTATCGTGCTAACCCGGGTTATCAGCCAAAGGTTAACTACCCCTTTGAGTATTTTGGCCAATAAGTTCGCACAAAAGGGATATCAAGATGCGAGCGATTATAATATCGATGAGGAGTCTCCCCGCGAATTTCTGACCCTTTTTCAAAGTCTACGTCAGAGCAAGCAACAACTGATAAGTCATCAGTTAGAGTTAGAAGAGAAAGTGGCGATACGTACCTATGAGCTTGAGAAGGTGAATAAAAAGCTTCAATCTCTCGCCGAAAGGGATGAATTAACCGGACTGTATAATCGCCGCTATGCCGCAGAAAAATTCCGGATTACACAGGAGTTTTGTCATCGAAGTGATGAAGCTATGGCGTTCGCGATACTCGACATCGACAACTTTAAAGACATCAATGACAACTATGGGCACCAAGGTGGTGATGAATGCTTACGTGTTATTGCCAAAAAAATGAAACAATTTTTCAAACGGGATACCGATGTGGTCGCCAGATATGGAGGAGAGGAGTTCCTGTTAATCCTTCCTATGTGTAATGTCCTCATGATTGAAGAACACCTCAATGAATTCAGGCATATGATCAGTCAGTTGCAAATTGACAACCCGCAGGATAATGCACGCATGACCATGACAGTGAGTATTGGCGCTATGGTGTCCAATGCGAGTTATAGTGAATCGTTAGAAACCTGGTTGAAAGAGGCAGACCTGAATTTATATAAGGCTAAAAATCAAGGAAGAGACCGCGTCATCATCTCAATCCCCGATGCTCATTCCCCAACTTAAAAAATCAAGGTTCAATATCAAGGGATAACAAAAAATCATCAATCTTCTGGATAGTGTATGGGAAGAAGGGATTCCATTTCTGCCGCAGCATCTCGGCGGCAGGTACACTCAAAACCCCCCTCTCTCCCCGAGATGAAGACGCGCCGATTTGAACACGCTCTACAAAATGTACACCTTCTGGACCATAGAGGCTATCTTCCATAGGGTATGGCAATGCGACATGCGAAAGTGAATAGACATTTCTTGGCCACCTTTGAGTCAACACTTTACTCGTGGGAACGCTATCAGAAAATTGGCTTGTCGCTTGTACACTACCTAGGCTTTCGTCCTGATCGCTATTATTTTCAATCAAGGTAAACGTAAACTGCAGATTTTTTCCCTTTGTTAACTCATTTAATGCAGATAAGGGATCATTGGGTATCAAGCTCATATTAACTTGTGTTCGATTGATATCGAACATTACCAATTGGTGACTATTATCAGGTAATTTCAGATAGAGATCGGAGATAACTGACAAACTCGAAACCGTAGCATCTGTAATAGACTGAAAAGATAATATTGCAGGTATGGACAATAACTGCTGCACCGACAGCTTATTCATAATAGATTGATTACGCTCAGCTAGTTGATAGACCACATCACCAGCATTCACCGCAAAAGAGTTATACTTAAACGGATCGTATTCCGTTTGAATGCTGTTCCAACTGAGTTTTTCTAATCCTAACATGTTACCTAAACGTGCTTGCCACTTTGCTCCCGCAGCCACTGGCGGTAAGCCTATTGCCGGAGAGATAAATACCATCCCTGCAAAATCCACCTTCTGGCTTTTCGAGAGTCGTTCCAATTCATGGTTTAACGCCAAAGCTGCCCCCGTCGAAAAACCAACCACATAGAGCGGCCGTCCTTTCAGTGCATCTCGCATATGCTGGGTGGCAAGTGATACCGCCGATGCCATATCTTGCCATTCAAGCGCCACCAGCCCCGAAGGTATGGTGCCGTGTCCGGGTAACCTCAAACCAAGTACATGCGCCTCCCCCTTGAAATGCTTTGCTACGTGGGATAAGGCGTAGGGAGAGTCAGACATGCCATGAAGCAGCAGAACACCAAATTTAGCATCAGCCAGCGGCCACTCGAAAGTTCGATTCCAATCATTTCGCCACTTTTTGGGATCGGCTAAGCTACCATGTACATAACGATTTAATATTGATGAATGTGGACCCGTAGTGCGACTGTAGATCTCGGTCTCGAGCTCTTTAAAAAGCTGCTTTTCAAGCTGTTGATATCCTGTGAAATCAGTAATTTCAAGCCGACTATTATACTCAGAAGCCAATTGAGTTGTATGCCAAATATCAAGATCTGGCCTGGAGTTTAACAACCAGACTCCGACCGCAAGCAGTGCGATGACTATTCCAAGCGAAGCATAAATGAGCGCTAGAATAAGGTGTTTAGTCGAACCGATAACTATCGCTTTCATTAATTCCCTCGCAGACGGTATTGAGAGCCTGATAACTGAAAAAGAGTCATTCTACTTGCATAATACCAATCGGTATAAAGAGGTGTTCGCTCAGCGAGAATTTAGCGCTTCTGAGGCAAGGTCATTAATTGCTCCTCGGCTCTGGCATCCTACCTCCTACATCCATATAGTCGTGCATAAATGACATTTACAACATCTGACCTCCAGGTCTTAAGCGTTCCAGACGCTTTAAAGACATTTCCCATATCCCTATGGGTCAGGGGAGGAAATGTCTTAAGTATGTCGGGAACATGCAAGACCGT
>SDWK01000908.1 GCA_004195335.1 Shewanella sp. | reverse complement strand
AGATGTGTATAAGAGACAGTCATGACCTTCTGGAAGTCCATTAATTATCAAGAAGGCGCCAATTATAATTAACATCCATCCTGACGCTCTTTCTATTGATTCTCTTTTTACTGTAAGACTTTTTGTTGCATTGATTCCTAAAATTGCTAAAGTTGACATTAAGATAAGCGGTATTGCTCGTCCCACTCCATGAACAAGTCCTAGTGATGCGCCAACCTCTATGCTACCAGCACCTGCTATGTAGATTAGTAGCCAATAGAACAATGGATTAGGACAACCAACTCCTGCATTTCCAAGTAATAATCCCATGAAAAATGATCGTCCATAGTGGCTTACTCATCAGTCAAGCAACGAGCCATTATGCTGGACTACAAGAGGAGCAACTCGAAAATGTAGGTCAAGAGTTAGCCTCACTCATTGATAAAAGCAGTGAATGTAAACAATCACTGCTCGGTTCTATAGCCATTTGTAAACAAAGTTTGAATGAGCCTCAAAACTTAGTCGTACATGAAGAGTTTGATACTAATTTATCGTCGAAAAAACTAATGGAAAATATCAACAAGACACATGTAGCGCCTCTACTTGCCGAGCTGGAAGATAACATAAAATCCAGTCTGGATAGCATGATACAGCAACTAATCTCAAAGCAGGTCGGTATAGAGGTGTTGGAAGCTAAATTAGCAGACCTGTCCCGGGTGCTGCCACCCGATCATCAAGCAGTATCGGCGGCTCTATCTGAATCATCAATTCTCACCTCTAAAATTGAACATGTGGAAGTACAACAACCTAAAAAAATTCTGGTTGTAGAAGACAATCAAATATACCGTGACATGTTGGTCAGGGTATTAGTGAAAGAAAAATTTCTGGTGGATGAGGCCGAAGATGGCTTAAACGCCCTTAAGAAGATTCGAAACAACCACTATGCTCTGGTCTTAATGGATCTGTTTATGCCCAACTTGGATGGCATAAATACCACGATACAGATCAAATCGGTATCAGGCGGAAAAGAGTTGCCAATAATCGCGCTAACAGGGAATAAAAATAAAGAATTAATCAAGACCTGGGCAGAGCAAGGGTTAAAAGGCTATATTCTCAAACCATCGACAAGAAATGAGATACTCGAAGCCGTTAACAAAGTCATTAACTAGTATTGATGCAGCACTTAACTCATTAAATGTGGGTCTAAACATTGGCCATCAAGTCGAACGAATTATCACGATGAAAGTGGCCTCCAAACTTTTTTTGATAAGCTAGACCCATAATACGGGTTACCTTTTTTGATGAATCATTCACTGGAGAAAGAAGCTAAAGCTTCACCATTGGCTCAGCAAAATGCTTGAATGCCTGTCTGAGCCCTTCCTAAAATCAATGCATGAATATCATGGGTTCCCTCATAGGTGTTTACCGCCTCCAGATTCATAACGTGACGAATAATATGAAACTCATCGGAGATACCGTTACCGCCATGCATATCGCGAGACAAACGGGCAATATCCAAGGCTTTACCACAGGAATTACGTTTAATCATAGAAATGGCTTCGACAGCCAATGCGTCATTATCCATTAGGCGTCCCGCCTGCAAGCACGCAAAGAGCCCCAGACTTATCTCTGTTTGCATATCGACTAACTTCTTCTGGACCAACTGATTTGCCGCTAAAGGCCGATTAAATTGAATCCGATCCAGTGTATATTGACGGGCGGCATGCCAGCAAAACTCGGCGGCACCTAATGCCCCCCAGGCGATACCATAACGGGCCTTATTCAAGCAACCAAAGGGCCCCTTCAATCCTTCCGCATTTGGCATTAAAGCCGTTTCAGGCACTTCAACATTGTCCATGACAATTTCCCCTGTAACAGAAGCGCGTAGCGAAAACTTGCCCTCAATTTTGGGCGCGCTAAGCCCCTGCATTCCTTTTTCGAGAATAAATCCGCGGATCTTACCCTCTAGTTTCGCCCACACAATAAAAATATCGGCAATGGGAGAGTTGGTTATCCACATTTTGGACCCATTAATTCGGTAGCCACCATCGATGCGTTCGGCTCTGGTCTTCATTCCGCTGGGATCGGAGCCAGCATCAGGCTCTGTTAACCCAAAACAACCAACCCATTCGCCACTGGCAAGTTTGGGCAGATATTTCACTCTTTGCGCTTCCGTACCATAAGCATAAATAGGATGCATCACCAGAGAGGACTGCACACTCATCGCCGAGCGATACCCACTGTCGACCCGCTCAATTTCACGCGCGATCAAGCCGTAGCTCACATGGTTGACGTTTGAGCAACCATACTTTTCAGGCAGAGTCGCGCCGAGCAAGCCCATGTCACCGAGTTCATTCATGATCTCACGGTCAAAATGTTCTTCTCGGTTTGCCATCAATATCCGGCTCATGAGCTTGTCCTGAGCATAATCATAAACACTGTCACGCACCATCCTCTCCTCTTGAGAGAGTAAAGCGTTAAACTGCAGGGGATCGGACCAGTCAAAATGCACTCGCGCCATTACATTATCCTTTATTGAGGCTATAACCAGTTGGGTTATGTAGGTAAATACACACTTAGCTTAAGCATAATTAAGTTTGAGGAAAAATATGCTTTTTCTTTAGCATCCATAGCTTTTTTCAGTACTCAGAGGTTCTTACAACTGGATATATCGGCTATTGTCCGCAAGCGCTACACACCCATTCCAAGAAATGGATAATGACGAATAAAATTAGAGCGGGTTAAAAAAAATTAAAAGAATTGTAATAAAAACAAATAAAGCGTCATACGCTTGTAAAAGAGCAACCTTACAAACGCACAAGGTTAAAACACCACAAACACACCACAGGTACAAGTTAAGAACACTCTCCGCCCCCCTGTATCAGTTTGCATCAAAATTGATTAAATCACTGCCTAATCTTATTTGAAGTGATACTCTGTTACTCATTATGTTAATTGTGTGATGAGTATATAAACGGCGTCATGAAAAAGCTAAAAGTGCTTCTGCTAAGCTGCATCCTTCTTCCTATATCAGCTTGGGCCGATGTGGTGGACTCCTGTGGAGAAAAGGTTGAATGTATCGAAATCGGCAGATGGGATGTAGGCATCGCACTTGGCTATGGTAACAGAACTAATCCTCTTAAAGATTATGACGATATACCTATCTACTTAGTCCCTACCTTTGCTTATTACGGAGACTCATGGTTCTTCGAAAATGGTAATTTTGGTTATACGCTCTCCGAGCAGGAAACATTCACGATTAACCTAACCACCAGCCTAAGCAGCGATAGTGCCTATTTCCATCGTTGGGACCCTTCGAATATTTTTATCGCCGGTACCAACAAGTTTGAGCCGAAAACATTATTGAACTCGACTGCACCTGCACCGACGATAATGAAAGGGGCACAAGAACCCGAAATTGGTAAATTAGAGAAGCGACACTTTACCTACTTTGGTGGTGTAGAGGCTTTTTTCTACACGCGTGCAGGCACAATTAACCTATCAATGGCCCATGACCTGTTGAATGTACATCAGGGAACTGAAGCTAAGCTCAAGTGGCTTTATAACCTAGCAATTGAAGATTGGAAATTTGAATTGGCCCTCACTTTCGATTGGAAGAGTGAAGAGCTTGTAGATTATTACTATGGTATCAGACCCAGCGAGAGCACTTACTGGAGTCAGGCATATAAGCCTAAGTCTGCAATAAATACCGGACTCGAGCTAACGAGCCATTATGTAATGACAGAACATTGGGATCTGCTTTTTATAGCCCGATACACACATATCAGCGATGAAATTGTTGCAAGTCCACTGCTAAATGAAGACTATACCAGTACCTTTTTTGTCGGCGCAGCCTATAGGTTTTAATACGGGTGTTATTGTCGATATTTAGATTTTTAGTTTTTTTGAACATTAGCCTTGCTATAGCGAGTAGTTCCGCCGTGGCCGCTAATGCACCCGAAACATCAGGCTATGAGCTTAGTATTTCACCCGAGTTTTGCATCACTTCAGAAGATGAATTGACCTGTGAACTCACGCTTGTAATCGAGTGGAAAAATGAACCTTTCAGACCCATATGCATATTATCTGACTATAAAGAGATGGCAAAGTGGTGCGCAGAGTCAGCGCAGACACACTCTTTAACCTTAGATATCAAAGCAACTGATGATATTCAATTTGTAATGATTGATAAAGAAACACACCAAACACTGGCTGGAGTGAAGCTCAAAGTCACACCTGCTTCCGAGCCAAAAGTTCGACGCCGCTATCGCAACCCTTGGAGTTTATTCTAATGACAGTCCCCCAATCGACCCATAGAGTTTTACTGGTAGAAGACGATATTCGTCTAGCAAACCTGATTGTGGATTATTTAAAGTCGCATGGAATGCACGTTGAAGTTGAACGCAGAGGAGATACTGTTCTCACTCGATTAATCAGCTACAAGCCTGACATTATCTTATTAGATATCATGTTACCCGGAATGGATGGCCTGACACTGTGTGAGAAGCTACCCGACTACTTTGCTGGTCCCATTCTACTTATGAGTGCGCTTGGCTCAAATGAAGATCAAATTAAAGGGCTGGAATTAGGTGCCGATGACTATGTTGTTAAACCTGTCGAACCTGCATTGCTGATCGCCAGAATTAATAACCTATTGCGTCGTACAGCTAAGCCTCCTAAAGTTGAATCTCACTGCTTAAGCTTCGGTAAATTAAGTATCGATCCACACACACAGGCAATTAGACTCGGTGATATCGAAGTTGATTTAACCAGCCATGAGTTTGAACTGCTATGGTTGTTAGCTTCACAGGCCGGACAAGTATTGAGCCGCCAATATATCTATCAGTATCTACT
>SDWK01000551.1 GCA_004195335.1 Shewanella sp. | reverse complement strand
ATGGTGTTGATTATGAAACTTAAGTTTCAATTTTAAGATCTATCTCTATTATCTGATTTGCTCGTTTTTCTGCTGGAAGACGACATAGATTTTTTTACAGCTATCTAAGACCTCCCACGTGCCTTTAAATCCGGCCGGGATGACAAACTTATCACCTTGATTAACCGTCCGAGATTGCCCCTGACCATCGGTGATAACACTGGAACCGGAAAGGATTTCGCAATATTCGTGTTCGGTATAGCTGACTTTCCAGGCACCTTTAGCGCCAGTCCATACGCCCGCATCAAATTGTTTGCAGGGGCTGGAATAGTGATTTTCAACTTGCTGCAGTGGCTCGCCGGATAAGATTTCATCTTGCTCCGGCTTAAAGTTTTCGACGTCTGCAAGGGAGGTCGAAAAGTTTATGATTGTGTCAATATTCAAGGCCTGTCATCTCCATCAGTATTTGAATTGAGCGTTAATAGCAAAGGCGCAGGCAAAGCTGCGCTTTGGTGATGATTACTTCATGGTTGGCATGACAAACTCAGCCTGAGCATGTTTTGGCTTTGGCCAGCGAGCAGTAATTGCCTTACGTTTGGTATAGAAACGAACACCATCGGGCCCGTGCATATGTAGTGGACCGAACAATGAGCGCTTCCAGCCACCGAAGCTATGGAAAGCCATAGGCACAGGAATAGGCACGTTTACGCCGACCATACCGACCTGAACGTGATGGCAGAAGTGTCTCGCCGCCTCGCCACTTTGGGTAAAGATGGCGGTGCCATTACCGAACTCATGTTCGTTAATGAGTTCGAGTGCTTCGCTGTAATCATCGACTCTGACGATGGCCAATACTGGTCCGAAGATCTCCTCCTTATAGATGGTCATCTCTGGGGTGACATTATCGAACAGGCAGCCACCGAGGAAATAACCCTGCTGGTGATCTTTAACGGTTAACTCCCGGCCATCAGCGAGTAGGGTCGCGCCTTCTTTCACGCCAGTTTCGACATAGTTGGTGACCTTGGCTAAATGCTGCGTCGAGATTAAAGGCCCCATATCCATCTCCGGAGTGATGCCGTTACCCACACGTAATGCTGCTATCTGTGGCAGTAGCTTTTTAACCAGTTCATCGCCTGAGTTGCCAACCGCCAGTACCACAGATATCGCCATGCAGCGCTCACCTGCCGAGCCATACGCCGCGCCCATCAAGGCACCAACGGCTTGATCCATGTCGGCATCGGGCATGAGTAACATATGGTTTTTCGCGCCACCCAATGCCTGCACACGCTTACCGTGTTTAGATGCTGTCTCATAGATATATTCGGCGATAGGGGTTGAGCCGACAAAACTAACGGCTTGGATATCTTTATGGGTCAGCAGGGCATCGACCGCCTCTTTATCACCGTTTACAACATTGAATACACCATCGGGCAGTCCCGCTTCACTAAGTAGTTCGGCAAGGCGCATCACAGAGCTTGGATCTTTTTCAGATGGCTTCATGATAAAGGTGTTACCACTGGCAATCGCGATAGGGAACATCCACATGGGAACCATGACCGGGAAGTTGAACGGAGCAATACCGGCCACAACACCGAGTGATTGATTGACACACCAAGCATCGACCCCACCGCCGACCTGTTCGGTATGCTCGCCTTTAAGCAGATGAGGAATGCCGCACGCAAACTCGACGACCTCTAAGCCACGAATGATCTCTCCCTTGGCATCATCTAACACCTTGCCGTGTTCACGGGTGACAAGCTCGGCTAATTCATCGATATTGTTTTCAACCAGAGCCTTGAACTTAAACAGGACTCTGGCGCGATTCAGCGGTGATACCTGAGACCAGCTCTTATGTGCTCTCTTTGCTAATTCGATGGCGCCGGCAACTTCGACAGCACTGGCAAGTGAAACCGTGGCTCTTTGCTCTCCGGTGGCGGGTTCGAATACCTGAGCCGTGCGCTCGCTGGTGTCTGTATGGCTGCCGTTAATGAAATGGGTGATAGTTTGCATCTTACTCAATCCTTTATTTCCTACGCTGTTGGTAGGGTAATTTGGTATCTATTTCAGTCGCTCAGCACGACTGGAATATCTGTCTATTTATCTATTCAGGTTACTTGGCCGCGTTAACCCACTGCTCGTATAGCATCACCTAAGGTGTTGACTATCTGATCGATCTGCTGCTTATCGATGATCAATGGCGGAGATATTGCGATAATATCTCCGGTGGCTCTGACTAAGGTGCCACTGGCAAAGCAATGCTCGAAAATGGCAAAGCCTCGTTTTCCGATCCCCTCTTCGCTGGGAGAGAATTGAATGCCACCGACTAAGCCAATGTTGCGTATGTCGATAATGTTAGGCAGTCCCTTGAGACTATGAACGGCCTCTTCGAAATAGCCTTCGAGCTCTCTGCTGCGTTCGAAAAGTTGCTCGTTTTGGTAGATGTCCAGAGTCGCTATGGCCGCAGCTGCGGCGACTGGGTGACCAGAATAGGTGTAACCATGAAACAGTTCGATACCGTCCGGGCCTTGCATACTGGCATCATAAATGGCGTCATCGATAAGTACGGCACCCATGGGGATGGCCCCGTTATTGAGTGCCTTGGCAGTGGTGATCATGTCTGGGGTTACGCCCCAGCGCTGACTGGCAAATGCATCGCCAACTCGGCCAAATCCAGTGATCACCTCATCAAAGATCAGTAAGATGCCATGCTTTTTGGTGATCTCTCTGAGTCTTTGCAGGTAACCTTCAGGCGGTAATATCACGCCAGCCGATCCCGACATAGGTTCGACAATCACGGCGGCGATGTTTTCTGCTCCATGAAGTGCAACCAGCTGTTCCAATACGTCTGCTTTTTCGGCCCCGGTCTTAGGCATGCCACGACTAAAGGCATTGTTTTGCATATCTAAGGTATGAGGCAGATGATCGACACCGGGCAATAGCTGTTGACTGAAGGTTTTACGGTTACCGCCGATGCCGCCGACGGATATTCCGCCAAAGCCGACACCGTGATAGCCAAGCT
This sequence comes from Shewanella sp., assembly GCA_004195335.1. Lineage (GTDB taxonomy): Bacteria > Pseudomonadota > Gammaproteobacteria > Enterobacterales > Shewanellaceae > Shewanella. The sequence goes on along the minus strand of SDWK01000551.1, from coordinate 2,398 downwards.
CTCGACCGATGAAACGCGTTCGTGTCGCCTCACCATTGGCTCTGTGGTAGTTAATGGCAATCTTTAAGGCAGTATCGACCGACTCAGAACCTGAGTTGGTGAAGAACACCTTATTCAATCCATCAGGACTTATCTGAGCCAGACGTTCGGCGAGTTCGAAGGCGATAGGGTGCCCCATCTGGAAAGAGGGAGCAAAATCCAGTTTATGGATCTGTTTACTAACAGCTTGCGATATCTCTTTGCGTCCATGACCCGCATTACAACACCATAGTCCTGCCGTGCCATCGAGTACGGATCTGCCAGTGGTATCTTTGTAATACATGCCTTGTGCTTCAGCGAGCATTCTTGGATTCGATTTGAACTGTCGGTTTGCCGTAAAAGGCATCCAGTAGTGTTCAAGAGACTGCGTTTCGCTTTGCATATTTGTCTGACTATCTGACATAGCATATACCCCGATTCAGTTTTATTCGTTGTTATTATGAGCGGTTGATATTTCGTATGCTATGTTAGAAATAATGAACATGAAAGCTTTTTGTGCATTTATTTATAGCAAAAAGTGCCTTTTTGTAAAATATATTGAAACTTGTGTTGAAAAATGGTCGGCTAAAAGCGTAATCTGATGCTCTGTACATCTCTACTGCGCGCTTAGTCGAACTTTTTGGTATCGAAGCCAAGCCGTTTATCGATACGAGAATGGCTCTGTGTTTTATCGGCAAAGTGCAATCAGATGGATCCGTATGAGAAGCTATCGTTATTAATTACCCGTTAAGAGGTCATCATGAGTACACCTACAAATCGCAATCAATGGCAAAGTCTGGCCGATAAGTTAATCAGTGAAGGGGAAATTAAGTCATCTGCATTTATCGATGGTGAATATCGGTCCTCAGCATCGGGTGAAACCTTTGAGTGTGTGAGCCCTATCGATGGCCGGATACTCTGTCATGTGGCCAGTTGTTCATCGGAAGATGCCGATATTGCAGTTAATAGTGCCAGAAAGGCGTTCGATGAAGGGAGTTGGTCGGCTTTGCCGCCAGTAAAACGTAAGCAAGTAATGATACGTTTCGCCGAACTGCTCGAACTCAATCAAGATGAACTCTCCTTGCTAGAAACCTTAGATATGGGCAAACCCATACGTTACTCGGGTTGTGTCGATGTAGCTGGCGCCGCACGGGCTATTCGCTGGTCCGGTGAGGCGATAGATAAAATTTATGATGAGATAGCCCCAACGGCACCTAATGAGATAGGCATGATCACCCGCGAGCCCGTTGGCGTGGTGGCGGCCATCGTGCCGTGGAACTTCCCTATCTTGATGGCGTGCTGGAAATTGGGCCCAGCTCTGGCGACGGGCAATAGTGTCATCTTAAAGCCTTCAGAAAAGTCACCGTTAACGGCGATCCGCATGGCTCAGATTGCCATAGAAGCCGGGATCCCTAAAGGTGTGTTGAACGTACTCCCAGGTTTTGGTCATACCGTAGGTAAGGCATTGGCCCTGCATATGGATGTAGACACCTTGGTATTTACCGGTTCGACTAAAATAGCCAAACAGCTGATGATCTATGCTGGTGAATCTAACATGAAGCGGGTTTGGTTAGAGGCGGGGGGCAAGAGCCCAAATATCGTCTTTAACGATGCGCCTAACTTGCCAAAAGCGGCCGAAGCCGCCGCGTCTGCCATCGCCTTTAATCAGGGAGAGGTCTGTACTGCGGGTTCACGCCTACTGGTCGAGGCAGGGGTTAAAGATGAGCTGCTTGGCTTAATTGCGAAAGAGCTACTTGCCTGGCAACCGGGCCATCCTTTGGGGTCAGGTGATGGCCGAAAGCGGTGGTGTATATGTTGAGCCAACCATCTTCTCTGAGGTGAATAATCAAATGACGATTGCTAAAGAGGAGATCTTTGGCCCAGTATTATCGGTGATCACCTTTGACGGTATGGAGCAGGCGATAGAGATAGCGAACGACAGTATTTATGGTCTGGCAGCTGGCGTGTGGACCTCAGATATCAACAAGGCTCACAAAACGGCTAAGGCATTGCGTAGTGGTATGGTATGGATTAACCATTACGACGGCGGTGATATGACCGCACCTTTCGGCGGTTATAAGCAGTCGGGTAACGGCCGCGACAAGTCACTGCATGCATTCGACAAGTACACCGAGATGAAGGCCACCTGGATAGTGCTAGATTAAGGAATTGAGGAATTGAGGAATTAAGGAACGAGGTTCGAGGACCTAGGACCTTGAATCTAGAACCTAGCACAAAAAAGCCCCTCTACCTTTCGGTAGAGGGGCTTTTTTGTGTGACTATGACTATTTATGCTCTGGATTGAACCTGTCCATCACGACTGCACAGACGGCATCGCCGGTAATGTTCAGTGAGGTACGGATCATGTCAAATATACGGT
>SDWK01000422.1 GCA_004195335.1 Shewanella sp. | reverse complement strand
ACCTAAAAGCCTGACTTTAATATTAAAGTCAGGCTTTTTTATTCGTTGCGCTTCACTGAACTTACCGCTAGGTCATAATGCATGCCTATAATCTAGAAACTAGAAACTAGTTTCTAGTTTCTATAGTCTAGTGCCCTAGACTGGGTGGACTTGCTGCACCGATTCAATGATCATCTCTCTAAGCCAACGATGGCTTGGATCGAGATCAAAATGTTTGTGCCAAAGTAGCACATAAGCACCGGGTATCAGTTCTAGTGGGATATCTAAGGTTGTCAGCGAAAATTGATGGCTCATCTGGGCTGCGTATTTGGCCGGGCAACAGAGCAGTAACTCACTATTTTCACATAGGTGCATAGCGCTATGAAAATCAGTTAAGTTGACCGCAATATCTCGGTTCTGATGTTCTAAATTAAGTACATCATCGAGTAACCAATGCTCAAAACCACCAAAAGTGACCTGAAGATGACGGTATTTGAGAAAGGTCTCTAAATTCCAAGGCTCATTAAGTAACGGGTGCTGACTACTGACCAGACAGACTGGGTGATCACGCAGTAGCTCCACGTAGTTAAGATCGTCGGGAATATTATTCATGTGCAATAGTGAACGATTATCCCACTCCCGGCAGGCGATCCCCAGATCGATTTCACAGCGAAGTAGCTTATCCATACTTTCGGTGTGCCAGGTTTGACTATTCAGTTTAATACCGGGCGCTTGTTGCAATAGCGCAGGCATAAAATGCGGATAGGTTAACGAGTAAGCCGTTTCAACAATATTGAGCCTGAACTTTCTCTGGCTTAACTCTGGCTCAAATTCGTTCGGTCGCGTGAGTTGGGAAATCTGGTTGAGTATCTGGCGCAGATCCGGGGCCAGTAGCATCGCCTTAGGGGTGGGCCTTAATCCATAAGCCGTTCTTTCAAAGAGTGGGTCATCGAAGATGAGTCTTAATCTGGCCAGCTGTTTACTTACCGCCGATTGACTCAGGTGAAGCCTCGCTGCTGCGGCGGTGACACTTTGCTCTTCGAGCAGAACTTCAAGCACGCTTAGCAGGTTAAAATCAAAGTTTTTCAATCTGTTACCATTTTATAAACTTAAGCTGAATATTCAGGATCCGTTGACCTTTCATTATTTGGAATCTGTGCCGTTGAAAGCAGGCTGATGAGAGGTATAAATTTGTAGTCTGGTTATTTCGGATAAGCAGGCATTTTCCCATCATAGAGGGTTTGTTGAGTGGGGGAAAGCCGTTAAATATTCTGCTTTGATTGACAGAAATACAACTGTTAACCCATAGTTACAATGTTTGGAGTTAGATTTAACAATCAGTGGAGTACGCGTGTGTCCGATATCCGGCAGAATAAACTATTCACTCTCCTTTTACTGTCCATTGCGTGGTTAAGTTTGGATGCTCACGCGCTGTTCGATCCTCAGTTGAAGTCCGCAGAGTATTGGGTCACCAATGAGTTTCAACCCTCAACCCTGACTCAAGCCCAGCAGATGCAGGAGATGAACTGGTTTGTCGAGGCCAGTAAGCCCTACTTTGGTCTGCAGATCAGGGTGGTGTCGGAGCGGATCGCCACACATGGGTATGAAGCCAGTGTGCTCGCGAAAGCCTTTTTTGAAATAACCGGCATTCACGTAGTACATGAATTGACCGGCGAAGATGATGTCATCAATAAACTCTCTGCGCAGATATTTACTCAGCAGAACCTCTACGACGCCTACATCAATGACAGCGACCTTATTGGTACCCATTTTAGATCTAACGCTGTGCTTCCCTTATCTGACTTTATGAAGCAAGAGGGGGCGGCCGTCACTTTACCTACATTGGATCTGCAAGATTTCATCGGGCTAAAATTTACCACTGGGCCCGATGGCAAGCTATATCAACTACCGGATCAGCAGTTTGCTAACCTCTACTGGTACCGACACGATTGGTTTAGTCGGGATGATTTTAAGCAACGCTTTAAATTACGTTATGGGTATGAGCTTGGGGTTCCGCAGAATTGGCAAGCTTATGAAGATATTGCCGAGTTTTTCAGTGATGATGTTAAAGAGATAGACGGAGAGCGTATCTATGGGCATATGGATTACGCCAAAACAGATCCATCACTGGGCTGGCGAATGTCGGATGCCTGGCTCTCGATGGCGGGAGTGGGAGATAAGGGGCTACCTAATGGACTGCCGGTGGATGAGTGGGGGATTAGAGTCGAGCAGTGTCGCCCAGTAGGGGCGAGTGTAGAAAGAGGAGGCGCCTTAAATGGACCCGCTTCGGTATATGCGGTCGATAAGTTTATCTATTGGCTACATCGTTTTGCACCGGAAGAGTCGATAGATCTTAATTTTACACAGGCGGGAGAGTGGCCTGGTAAAGGACTCATCGCTCAGCAAATCTTTTGGTATACCGCATTTGTCGCCGATCTCACTAAGCCTGGATTACCCGTGATGAACGCCGATGGCACGCCGAAGTGGCGCGTCGCTCCCTCGCCTGTGGGCAAATATTGGCAAGATGGGATGAAGTCAGGTTATCAGGATACCGGCGCATGGACCTTGTTAAAAAATACCCCGTTAGACAGACAGCAGGCTGCCTGGCTCTATGCCCAATTTGTGGTGTCTAAAACCGTATCACTAAAAAAAACCTTAGTGGGATTAACCCCAATTCGCCTGTCAGATATCGAGTCCGATGTAATGACGCAAAGAGCCCCCTATCTGGGTGGCTTGGTCGAGTTTTATCGAAGTCGAGGCCGAGATGTATGGACGCCTACGGGAACCAATGTTCCCGACTATCCGGGTTTGGCCAATTTTTGGTGGCACTATATTTCACAGATAATCGAGGGCAAGGTGACGGCACAAAAAGGGATGGATAACTTTGCCGCCGCGGTGGATAAACGGTTGAAGCTTATTGGAGAAAGGGCTGATATGAAATGCCCCCCCAAATTAAATCCAATCTCGAAGAGGGAATTCTGGCTGAATGCTCCCGGGGCGCCTAAGCGTGAAATATCAGCGCCTCAAGTAGGAAAGACACTTTCTTATGAGGAGGCGATCAATGTATGGAAATAGCCGTTCAATGAGTCTCCAATGGCTGAGAGCTATAGGATGGAGTGTTAAAAAGATCAATCTTAAACTGCTAGGCTTTAAAGATAGGTGTATTCCTGTCGTCTTATGTTCACATCGTTTACTTCCGAGCCGACTTTCCAGCCTACTTTCGTGCCTGTTAGTCATGAGTTTATTCACCAGCACGAGTGTACGAGCCGAGACCATTGAGGTGTTAACTTATGAAGAGTCCCCCTTTGCGGTCAAAGTGGGTATAACTCATCAGGGCTTATTAGTCGACATGCTTAAAGAGCTGTTCTCACGAACCGCACTCGATTATAAGCTCAGATTTATTCCCTTAAAAAGGGCTATCGTCACTACTCAGAGAATGCCGGGTCACTGTGTGCTGCCAGTCGTCAGAAGCCAGGAACGAGAAGCCCTTTTTCACTGGATAAGCCCCGTGTTGGTGTCCAGGTACGGGCTTTTCAGCCGCAGTAATCAAACGATCCCTCTGACCAGTTTAAGTGATGCAAAGTCCTATAAAATTGGCAGTTTTTTGGGTAGTGGTATCGGTGAGTACTTAATTGATTTAGGTTTTGATGTAGAGCTGGCATCAATAAGTGCGCAAAATTTACGAAAACTTAAACGAGCACGGATAGAGCTTTGGGCGGCAGAGCTTGTCAGCGCCCAAGAGCAGATGCAAAAACAGGCGATAAACTTTGGTGTTCCCGAACTGATTTTTTATACTTCATTGCGCGCCATGGCGTGTAATAAACAGATGCCAAGGGAACACACTTTAGCGTTAGAAAATGCGCTTAAGTCTATGTATCTGGACGGCTATATGAGTCGGCTTTACCTTGAGTACGGAGTTAAAATTTAACCTTCTATCTTGTTGTGTAAGAGGAATAGCGCCGGATTGAATGATTCAATGAACGCGTCTGGTTAATTGGCTCTTGGCTCTATAATATGTCGCTCAATAGCAGCGTCAACAACACTTTTTAGCCGGGGTACACTCGTAATGCAACAACGTGCCAGTCGAATGATTATCTTTCATACCTTAGTGGCGAGCGGCAGCTTTACTCAGGCCGCCGTCAAACTCAAGGTTTCAACCTCTTATGTCAGTAAACAGCTTGGGGCACTGGAGGCTGATCTGAATTTACAGCTGATTCAGAGAACGACACGTACCCTGAAGCTGACCGAAGCGGGTAAACGATTTGCTCAATATTGTGAGCAGATGTCCGATGTGATGCACGATGCTGACGCTAACATGCTAGATGCCAGAGATGATATTGCCGGCATCGTCAAGCTTGGGCTGCCGCGATCCTTTGGTACCTTACATATTATTCCCGCACTTGAGATCCTGCAGCAGAAGTACCCTGAGCTTATTTTTGAGCTGAGTTTGTTTGATCATACAACTGACATGGTGAATGAGTCTTTAGATATCTGGATCACTAACCAAGATAAAATTCATGATGGCTATATCGCTCAGCGACTGGCCCAGAACAGCTTTGTGTTAGTCGCATCCCCTGAATATTTACTTAGCCATGGTGTCCCTAGCCATCCTGACGATCTCATCGAGCACAATTGTGTTATCTACCATAGTAAGAGTCGCAGTTATGATAGCTGGTCTTTCATCAAAGAGGGTGAGCTGGTAGATGTTCAAGTGACTGGCAATTTTCGTGTCGATCTCTCCGAAGCGGTACGCGATAGGGTTATATCCGGCCATGGCATAGGGCATCTGGCGACTTATCTGCTCACCGATGAGTTTCAGCAGGGCAAACTCATCCCATTGTTGCCCGATTGGCAGACAGAGCAGAAGTTGCCTGTGTATGCTGTTTATCCTAAGCGTAAGCATTTGCCCGCCAAGTTTAGGGTGATCATCGAATTCTTACGATCACGTTTTGGTCAGCCAGCTTATTGGGAGCAGGCATTGAAGCCCTGGTTAGGCCACAGTTAAATCGGTCACTATTTTTTCCAGTCAACAAATGATTATTTCCATAGGGAAATAATCTCTGAGCTAGCTTAATAAAGTTCTAAATTAACAAAAGCTTAGCTTGGTGTTCGTGTTTTAACCACTTAATCTCACAACTCCTTAACTAAGCCAACTTGTGCTTTATCTTTATCTGCCTACAATGCGCGACTTCCTCCTTTGTTTTGAAAGAAATAGGCTCGTTATGACCGCCTTATTAGGTATTGTTAGTATTTTATTCTTCGCTTGGCTGCTATCCGTAGACAGGAAAAATATTCCCTATCGCACTGTGTTTTTAGCCCTTGGACTGCAGATCTTCTTTGCCCTGCTTGTGCTCTATATTCCAGCGGGTAAGTCGGCACTGGAAACGGTAACTGGGCTTGTCTCTGGGGTGATTGAGTACGGGAATGTGGGGATCAACTTCCTGTTTGGCGATCTTGCCAGTGGCAAAATGGGCTTTGTGTTCGCCATTAACGTCTTAGGGATCATCATCTTCTTTTCAGCCATGATCTCTGCCCTCTACCATATCGGTTTTATGCCTTTGGTGATCAACTTTATCGGTGGTGGTCTGCAACGTTTATTGGGCACTGGCCGCGCAGAATCGTTATCGGCAACGGCGAACATCTTCGTTGGCATGATTGAAGCGCCTTTGGTGATCAAGCCTTACCTTAAGGGGATGAGTGATTCACAATTCTTTGCCGTCATGTGTTGTGGCCTAGCCTCCGTTGCCGGTGGGACCTTAGTGGGCTACGCTTCTATCGGAGTTGAGCTCAATTATCTGATCGCGGCAGCCTTTATGTCTGCACCGGCGGGTCTCTTGATGGCCAAGATTTTGATGCCACCATCGAAAGAAGATATTCAAGCCGATGAGATCACTTCAGTCGAGCTGCCTAAAGCGACCAATGTCATTGAAGCCTTGGCCGATGGCGCCATGTCGGGTCTACGCATTGCAGTGGCGATAGGCGCAACCTTGTTAGCATTCGTCAGTGTGATCGCCCTGCTTAACGGTATGCTAGGCTCAGTCGGTGCCTGGTTTGGTTATGAATTGAGTTTCGAGCTTATTTTAGGTTATTTGCTTGCGCCTATGGCCTGGTTACTCGGGATCCCATGGAGTGAAGCTTTCACCGCGGGCTCCTTGATTGGTCAGAAGATTGTCGTGAACGAGTTCGTTGCCTTCATTCATTTGATGAGCATAGAAGATCAGTTAAGTGCTCACTCGAAAGCTGTGGTCACTTTCGCACTCTGTGGATTTGCTAATATTGGTACTATGGCTGTGTTGATCGGTGGATTGGGCAGTATGGTACCTGAGCGTCGTGAGTTCATCGCCAAAAATGGATTTAGAGCCATAGCGGGAGGTGTATTTGCCAATTTGATGAGTGCGGCCATTGCCAGTGTGATCCTCTCTATTTAAACGCGTATTTTGCTAGCGAGTTAGATAACTAAAAAAGCCAGACGAGTCTGGCTTTTTTATGTCTGCAATAGGCGGTATTACTTTGGCTGGCAACAGGAGCCTAAATCGATAGGCTAAGCCAGTTGCGACTTGATATTCGAGTACAAGTACTGGGTAAAGTCATCGCCGTGGTTTTCAAGCATCTTAGGGAACATGGAGATAGGCGTTAATCCAGGGAAGGTATTAATTTCGTTGAGAAGAATTTCATTCTCGTCGGTCAGAAAGAAGTCAATGCGAGAGAGATGACTGAGTTTCATCCCTTTAAACACTTTCACCGCATATTCTTGGATCTGCTGACTTAACTCATCGCTGATATCGGCTTCGACCTTGGTCTGGGCCTGACTGTCTACGGCATATTTCTCATCGAAGGTATAAAAGGTATTACCAGCACAGATGATTTCGCCTGGCTTTGTAGCAACTATCTCACCGTCCAGTTCATAGGCGGCGACTTCGAGCTCGCGAGCATGAATGGTTTTTTCGACCACGACATAAGGCGAGTAGGAAAAGGCTTCCTTCAACGAGCTCGCCAGCGTCTCCTTGCTGTCGACTCGATAACACCCCACTGACGACCCTTGAGATGCGGCTTTGATAAACACTGAGCCCCAAGTGTCTAATGCCTGTTCGGTTTGAGTTATGGCATCGTCATTAAATTCGTTAAGAAAGATATAAGGGGTGTTAGGAATGCCAAGTGCGCTGAACCACATCTTAGCCGTGACCTTATTGAAACAGTTTCGGCTGGCTTCTGAATCACAGCCAAAATAGGGCAGGTTGATCAGTTCAAAATAGGATTGAATATCACCGGTTTCTCCGGGATAGCCATGAATGCAAGGGATCACATAATCAACAGGCCAGGCGGCCTTACTCTCATCTTCGAATCTAATCTGCTTGCGGTTGGTCAGTTCGCAAATATCGCCATCTTTGGTGTGATAATGGCCATCGGCATCCAGCTCAACCCGTAAAACATTAAACCCTGCAATGTCGGCGAGTGAAGTTTCAAAAAAATTTGCCGATAGCAGGGAGATTGCATGCTCATCTCCACCACCGCCGCATAACAAAAGTAGATTCGTTTGGCTCATTGTATCTTCATCTCCGACATATAAACGTATTAGCAGGCTCACTATGGCGGAACCGATATTTATTGCAACCTCGAAGCGCTAACTTCTTATTTAAATGGCGAATAAACATCCTGAATTCAGGCTGTCGGGTGCCTCTGTAAGCCTTGTTTACCCACCCCAGGTTTTTGGACAAGTATCGGGTGGACATGGGGAAGACATGTTCTTTGATTTTACTTAGCGTGCGAAGTAATATATAATGCTTAGCATGCTAACTAAATTGAGGCGAATATGGTTGATAATATAAAAATTCTTAAGGAGCTATCCCTTGCCGAGCAGTTGAGGCGGGTCGCTCGCTTATGGCGAAACGTAGCCGATAAGGAGTTGGCTCCGTTAGGGCTTACGCATCCGCGGTGGACGGCACTGTGGAAATTACAGAACCTCAATGACAATGTGAGTCAAAAAGCGTTGGCAAACGCTCTGGAAATCGAATTAGCCTCTTTGATGCGCACGTTAAACCAGTTAGAGGAACAAAACCTGATTGTTCGCTACAGCAGTGAAACAGATAAGCGTGTTCGAATTGTCAGCCTGACCGATGAAGGTAAGGCTATGATCGCAAAGGTGGAAGCGCGGATTTTACAGATCCGCCGAGATTTGATGGCGGGGATCAGTGAAGAGGAGTTGAGTCAATTCAAACGTACCGTCGAGCGAATTGCTAGCAATGCATTAGATCAATTAAACATGAGCGAAGAAGAGTAAATACTCGTAAACATTAGGGGGAGGGATTAGATGACACCAGATCAAAAATTTGCACGTTGGATAAAAATATCAATATTACTTTTTGTGATGATTTTTTCGTATTTTATTTTAGCCGATTTTAACATGCCACTGACTCAACAGGCGATGGCAACCAGGGATGTGACCAAAGTTGCCCCTAGGGTTAATGGACCTATTGTCGCAATCAATGTTAAAAATAATCAAATGGTACAGAAAGGGGATATCCTATTTTATATCGATCCAGTCCCCTACCAACTTAACGTAGAGAAAGCGGCATTAAATTTGGAGCAGACCAGAAAATCCAATCAAGAACTGGATGCGTCTCTGGTGGCTGCGACGGCTAATGTCAAAGCCAGCAGCATCATAGCATTGCAAAAACAATCCGATGCCAAGCGGGTTAATTCTCTGTTTGATAGTAATAGTGTCTCGCAGCAGCGAAAAGACAGTTTGGAAAGCGATGCGACGGCGGCCAAAGCGAACCTGCAGGCAAGTAAAGCCCGCTTAAAAGAGTTAACAGTACGTCGCGGCGAGCTCAATGAGAATAACGTTAATCTGCGCGTGGCGCTAAATCAGCTTAAACAAGCGAAGTTAAACCTTTCTTACACTCAAGTTAGAGCCGAGCAAGATGGCACAGTGACTAATCTTCAGCTGCAAGCCGGAGCATACGCCAGCGCCGGACAACCTCTGCTCGCTCTGGTCTCATCTGAAATAGATATCATCGCCGACTTTCGTGAGAAAAGCTCACGACGAGCATCAAATGGCAGCCGCGCCCTTGTTGCCTTCGATGGAGAACCCGGACGGTTATATTCGGCCCTTATTTCAAGCATGGATGCGGGGGTGAGTGTCGGTCAGTTCGATGCAAATGGGCTGCTAGCAACGCCAACAGAATCGAATCGATGGGTTCGTGATGCACAGCGCATGCGTCTGCATCTGAACTTAGATGTTCCTTATCCTGAATCTTTGCCGTCGGGGGCGCAGGCCACGGTCCAGCTTCTGCCTGATAATGCCGTTTTTTGTCAGCTTGCAAAAATTCAAATTAGCCTGCTGAGTTACCTGCACTATATCTACTAGTTCATTCTGTTTTTAGTCGACCCTGTCTATTAGAAAAATCAGTGGGTTAAGCAACCAATCTACTGTGTTCTGTGGCTCACAATAGTCCAATGCCCCATTTTTTAGATGCGCCTTGATCAGGACCTTTAGAGCGGCTCTTTAGATCGAGGAGACTCGATCGGCGCATTTCTTACATTTTTTGCTCTGGGAGAGAGATGATGAAATTATGGCATCACACGCTGTCTGAAAATGACATTCGCCAATGTCTTCGTATTGCGACGGGGGCGAGTATAGGCTTTTTCCTGTGCAAATTTTTTAACTGGAATTACGGTGTTTTTTTTACGGTAACCCCCATATTACTCTTAGGTATGATTCCTAAAATGACTGGCCATGCCGCAAGGCAGTGCCTGGCATCGGCGATTGTGTGTGGGCTGGAAGTGGGAATATTAGGCGGTATCTTTGGCGGTCACCCCGTGCAGATGTCTATCATCGTCTTCTTGCTGTTTTTATATAAATTTGCCTGCATGTCCAAGGGGAGTTTGTTTCTATTTGGTGCCAACAGTGCGCTGAGTTTAAGTATCATGCTGAACTTTGCCAGTTATCCCGCCACCGATCTCAACGATTTGATTTTCACTAATCTCGGTGCAAGCATCTTAAGTGTGATGATCGCCTTCGCAATGACGGCGTTGATCCCCAGTATAGAAAACGATACTAAAACCAGCGGCACTAGCAAGAGTACTGGCACCAATACTAATACCAGTGCTAATACCAGTGACAGCACGGACACAGCGAGCTTAGATCAGGCTAAGGCTCCATCTCAACCTCAACCTCAGCCTCAGCCAAAAAGACGCAATCAGACTCGCCATGAAATGCTGATGGGAGCCACTATTGCGACCCTATCGTTTCTCATGTTTCAGGTGTTTAACTTAAGTGATTCGATGTCGGCTCAAGCCACAAGTGTGCTTTTGCTGTTTCCTATGCATTGGAACGGGACCCTGGGATACGCAAGAAAGCGCGCCATGGGCACCATCTTGGGTGTGGCAGTAGGCCTGATAGGCTTGCTTTTACTGTACAACTGGTCTGGAGAGCTGGTGCTAGTCCTACCGGTTTTATGGATAGGCCTAATGTTATGTAGCTTTACCCATGTCAAAGAGGGGGGCGGCTCTGGTGTTGGTTTCGGTGCACTTACCACCTTGGGTATTCTGTTTGGCCAATATCTGACACCAAATAATGACTTTTTCTTCAGTGCACTCTATCGGGTTAGCAGTATTCTATTTGCCATCGTCGCGACCCTGCTGGCGTGCTATCTCGTCCATCGTCTGCTTAATAGCTTCGAAGCGACGCGCTATGGGCAATAGAAGGTACGGGGCTGGTGTCTGTTACACCGTCGATGGTTTCACCCGCTGGATGTTTTTACTCAGATCTGATTTAATGCTTCGAGTCATAGATAAGGTCGTTTCCCAAAAGGGACATACTCACTGGAGCTTACACTGTTACCTGTTAAAACACTCAAATCACTGTCTTCACTGTACTGCCCGGAAATATTCGGGAAACGGGGGCAATCTAAGTTAACACTGGCTATCTTGCTGGTGGTACTCATGTGTCAGGTTTTAGCGACGGGTTCCGCTTTTTCTGTTCAATATCCCGGTGACGACCACCCTATGGGCATCGATGTAAACCATCATCATGTTCATGGTGCCAGTCATGGTGAAAGTGAAAGCTCATCTGGTGAGAGTCTGGTTCAGGGTCATACCGCCTTCAATGCCACCGAACCTGTTTTTGACTTTATATCTGAGCCCGTCTCTGAGTCTTTGGAAGCTGAGCATGAACATGCTAACCATTCTTACACTCCGTCGCATCCGCCGGTAGACGCTGTTTTTATGTCAGGTTTCTTCCAGTCTGAAACACTGAACGACGATGATATTTCTTATCTTAACTTACGTTACGCACCACCCATTCCCCCTCCGCACGTCTAGTTTCTTCCTTCTTTTAGCGAGCCCTCTTTCATACTGAGCCGTCCCTTTATCGTGGACGTTATTGGTAATGTAACTGACTCGCCTGTGCAATCTATACGGACATATTTAAGCCTGATTTATTGTTGCCTACTGTCCTGTATTTGACGGATTAGTCCTGTATTTATCAGATTAGTCCTCTCGTTTATCGGTTTAAACCGACGTTTTGGAGTACGTGTAATGAGCCAATCTTTGGCCCACACCATGAAATTAATGGTGAGTTTATTAATGGTTTTCTTAGGAATATTTGCTTCGTTTTCCCTGTCGGCTCACGGGGTCGATGCGGATACCAAGCAGTTTTTAATCTTGAATGAAGGGGTATCGATACTGCCCTTTATCTATATCGGTGCCAAACATATGGTGACGGGATACGATCATCTGCTGTTTCTTGTGGGCGTGATCTTTTTCCTCTTCAGAAGCAAAGATGTATTGCTATATGTCAGCCTGTTTACCTTAGGCCACAGCATCACTCTGCTATTTGGTGTACTCAGTGATATTGAGATCAATGCCTACCTTATCGATGCCATCATCGGCTTCTCGATTGTCTATAAGGGGTTCGATAATTTAGGTGGCTTTCAGCGGGTATTTGGTTTTCAGCCCAATACTAAGCTGGCTGTGATGATTTTCGGGTTGTTTCATGGGTTTGGTTTAGCCACCAAGATTCAGGAGTTTAATCTCCCTCAAGAGGGGCTGGTGCCGAACATTCTGGCGTTTAATGTTGGCGTCGAGATTGGTCAATTCCTGGCGTTGGGAGTGGTACTTATCCTGATGAGTTTCTGGCGTCGCCACAGGAGTTATCTTCAGTTCTCTACTGCGGCAAATACCCTATTGATGAGCGCTGGCCTGATGCTGGTGGGGTTTCAGTTAACGGGCTATTTTACCGCTTAGAATGCGCTGACTAAAGTATTGGCTAAAGCATTGACTACAGTATTGAATCAGGCCGTTATCAAAGGCTAACAGAATGAAATTGAGCCCCTATGGGCTAAAGGAATTGATATGACAACGAGCAATAAGAATACAGACACAAGTACAAGAACAGACACAAATGCAAGTGGTGAGCGAGTTAACGGGATCCCGGTTCATTCGACTGCAACCTTAGTGAAGGCGAGTATTGGGGCAAGCGTTATTGCGGCAGTGGTGTTCGTCACGGCGATTTTACCTGCCGAGTACAACATCGACCCCACTGGTTTTGGGCAGTTCTCAGGTTTGACTAAGCTGTCCCAGACCGCGGCGCTAGCTGATGGGTCTGTGATTAGCACTAACATAGATACAAGTACGGCTCAAAAACGGGAGACGGTTATCGCCTTCAGTCAAGATGCAACACTTGCCAACGCGCCCTCTGTGGCCGAAATAGCACAGAGGCGTCAAACTCCAGGGGTGAGAAGCGACACGGTTAAAATTGATATTCCTGCGGGCAAAGGGCTTGAGTATAAGTTGCTGATGGATGAGTCTGTTCACTTAGAGTATGAGTGGAGTACGGAGGGCGAAGCGCTGTATTTCGATTTTCATGGTGAGCCTAAGGGCGATACCACTGGCTATTTTGAGAGCTTTTCCATCACCACCTCAAATACAATGAAAGGCTCGCTCACCACGCCTTTCGCCGGTTCACACGGCTGGTATTGGAAGAATAAAACGAACTCACCCATCACCGTGACCCTATCGACCAAAGGGGACTATCAAATTAAAGGATAGAATTAAACGATAAGTATCGCTTGCTCAGTCAAAGCGCATCGGTATTCGGTGCGCTTTTCACGCTTTGTTGCCATTTTATATTTATTGTCTGGCGTCCCTTTAGGTTATTATGCCAGTAATCGAATACTGCGACGCTATTTCTGACTATTGAGCTTTATGACTATTGAAGTAATAAATTTACCTGATCCCCAAATGACCTGTTCAACTTGCCAAGCGTGTTGTTGTCGCCTTGAAGTGATGATTATCTCTGATACGGGTGTACCGCCTGAATACATCATCTCGGATGAGTTCAATGGTGACGTTATGGCTCGTTTAGATGACGGTTTGTGTATCGCAGCCGATCGCGACACCCTATTATGTACCATTTACGAAAATCGCCCCTGGATCTGTAGAGAATTTGAAATGGGCTCTTACGAGTGCAGCATCGAACGTAAAAACATCATTACCTTAGATAAATAGTTGCTCCTTATTGATCAGGGATAGCTCGTAGCAACCTTATCCCAAAGGCCGTCAGATCAGTACTGGATTGGCTCATAGTAAGAGTCCGCCCCTGGAACTCGTTCGGCTCCGTTACCGAGCGATGATCTCTTTGATGATAAATTCTTTGCCGCTGAGTAATCCCCACTCATCACTTTCACAGTGCGGACATTGTGAACGATTTTCAATGATATTAAACACCTGATGGCAAGCTTTACACAGTGCATTGGCGGGTAAGATCTCAATTTCTAACTTGGTCTTCTCAAGCATTGTGCCATCGACGGCCGCCGGATAGCAGGTTTGGATATAGGTGGGGATCATGGATGACAGCTGGCCGATTTGCAGCACTATGGTATCGACACTTTGTAATTGATTACTCTCTGCCACTTGAATGACTTTTTTAACGACTCCAATGACAACGCCTAGTTCGTGCACTTCTGCCTCCTTGTATTCACGTTAAACTAACCGCTTTAATCATCGCCCGTGGGGATGATAACGGCTTAATAGATCAATTAGGTTAGCCGGGGCGGGCATTGCATCCTCGCCCCGGTCGTTACAGCAAGCGTAACCTTCTTTTGTTGGTATTATACCAATCGGTATAAGAAAGTGGTCAACTCAGAGTTATTTTTGGCTGCATAATTCAAGGCGAAAGAGTGAGGGAATGGTGATCCCTTTTGAACTCATTCAACACAGAAGTAGGCTGCCAAAAACACTCCTGAAAGGCGAGTTTTAGCACTTGCG
>SDWK01000296.1 GCA_004195335.1 Shewanella sp. | reverse complement strand
TTTTCTAGCTTAGCTCCCGTAGGGTAAAGCGATAAAGGGTTATCTCCTGCGTTATTAATTTCGATAATGGAACAACCATTCCCTGCAATCAATGCCTTGTCTAAATCGTTTTTTTTCTCCCACTGAAACATGCATTTTAAATGATCACGATGTATAGAATGCTTCTATAATAAAAGGAGGCTTCACAGTTACCTAAGGTATATAAGCCCGTAGGACTTTGAAGCTGAAAGTAATATTCTTAATTAGTGTCCATTTTTATCGGGCAAGATCAAAGAAGCTTAAGCGGTCGTTGAATGGTACTCCAAACCTTTCTATCAAACGATCACCTTGATTCTGATACGGTTAACTATTAGATGTCTATGGAGGGGTTATGTTAAAAGGCATGACGTCACAACGCCTGATTGCGCTATCGCTGACAGGCATAGCGTTTCTAAACTTCCCACTACTTGCGCTATGGGATAAAGATATACATGTACTGGGATGGCCACTGCTGCCATTTGGATTATTTCTGGTCTGGGGAATATTAATTGCAGCCCTGGCCTGGGTGATGGAAAAGCGGAAGACTAGCTAATGCTCTCCCCGCTTCTGGTCATAACCGTCTCTTTTACCTATCTGTTTATTCTGTTTGCTGTCGCCTATTTCGGTGACAAACGTGCAGAAACTGGGCAATCAATCATTGCCAGTCCGTGGGTATATGCCCTGTCCATGGCCGTGTATTGCACCGCATGGACCTACTTCGGTAGTGTGGGACGTGCCGCCAGCGCCGGAGTATGGTTTCTGCCCATTTACCTCGGGCCTATGCTATCCATGATCTTGGCCTGGCTCGTGGTACGAAAAATGATCCGCATTGCGAAAACCTACCGCATTACCTCTATCGCCGATTTCATTGCCAGTCGCTATGGCAAAAGTCCCTCACTGGCTGGGCTGGTAACAATAATCACAGTGGTCGGCATCGTTCCTTATATCGCCTTGCAGCTAAAAGCCATTTCCAGCGGTTACCAAGTGATGACCACTCCTCTGGGGGGCATTGCCACACCGCCGTCCGCCTGGTGGTCTGATGGAACCCTGTATATGGCACTGATACTGGCGGGGTTCACCATCATATTCGGTACTAGACATCTGGACAGCAGTGAGCGCCATGAAGGCCTAGTGGCAGCCATTGCCCTTGAATCAGTCGTCAAGCTGGTGGCTTTTCTGGCGGTAGGTATATTTGTGACTTATGGCATTTTTGACGGCATGTCAGACATATTTGCCCAGGCATCAGCAATAGCAGAAATCAAGGCGTTACTGACATTTGACCAGGGACGCTCGTTTGCCTACACCCAATGGTTTGCTCTGACACTACTGGCCATGCTGTCGGTTATTTTTCTACCACGCCAATTTCAGATCATGGTGGTGGAAAATGTCGACGAGCAACACTTGAAACGAGCAGTCTGGGTGTTCCCGCTTTATTTATTGCTGATCAATATTTTTGTCTTACCCATTGCATTGGGGGGACTGCTTTATTTTGGTACTGCCCCCGTTAATGCTGAGACCTTTGTGCTTTCCCTGCCACTGGCACACGGCCAGAACATGCTGGCCTTATTTGCTTTTGTTGGGGGGCTATCGGCTGTGACCGGTATGGTGATTGTCGAAGTCATCGCTATATCAACTATGGTGTGTAATGATCTGGTCATGCCGGTGTTATTGCGCACCACACGATTTGGTGAACGCTCCGGCGGCGACCTGACCAGATTACTACTTCTCATTCGCCGTATTGCCATCATCGGCATCCTGCTGTTGGGCTACCTGTATTTTCATTTAGCCGGCGAAGCCTATGCCCTAGTTAGTATCGGCCTGATCAGCTTTGCCGCTGTCGCACAATTTGCACCCGCTATGTTGGGCGGAATGTACTGGAAAAACGGGACACGCGACGGTGCACTTGCGGGACTTTTACTGGGTTTTGTGATGTGGTCTTACACGTTAATGTTACCTTCACTCGCCAAGTCTGGATGGATATCTGAAGATTTTCTTAATCAGGGTCTATTTGGCATTGAATGGCTTAAGCCAGAACAATTTCTGGGGCTGGTAGGCCTTGATAACCTGACTCATTCCCTGTTTTGGAGCCTTTTTATTAATATAGCGGCATACGTGGCGGTATCACTATGGAAACGCCCAACAGCCCATGAAACCAGTCAGGCCTTATTGTTTGTAGATGTTTTCGAACGTACTCACTTATCCCATCCGGTATTCTGGCAGGGCCAGGCAAAGGTGACTGACCTGTTACACCTGACCGGACGTTTTATGGGGGAAACAAAGGCGCAGCAACTGTTCACCGACTATGCTCAGGAAGTGGGTGTCGATGAGATAGGGAAAATTCCCGAAGACGCAACACTGGTACACTTTGTAGAAACCCATCTGACCGGAGCCATTGGCAGTGCCTCTGCACGGATTATGGTGGCTTCAGTAGTGGAAGAAGAAGCGCTGGAACTGGATGACGTAATGCGCATCCTAGAGGAAGCCTCTCAGTTACGCGCCTATTCGAAAGCACTGGAAGAAAAGTCGCGTTCGTTGGAACAGGCCACTAGGGAACTGCAAGCGGCTAATGAACAGCTTAAAAGCCTAGATAGATTGAAGGATAACTTTATGTCATCCGTGACCCATGAATTACGTACTCCGCTGACCTCCATCCGCGCAATGACAGAGTTAATGCTGGATGACCCCAACATGGAGGAGGAACAGCGGCTGGAATTTCTCACTATTGTGGTGTCAGAAGCAGAGCGTCTTAGCAGACTGGTGAACCAGGTACTGGATATGGCAAAGATAGAAGCAGGACATGCCGAGTGGCACAGCAGTGATGTGGACATACTGGAACTGGTAACGCAGTCAGTCAATTCCATCTCTGGCATCTATAAGGAACGTGGTGCCGTATTGGAAGTCCATGCCCAGAAGCATGTGTCATTGATCCGCGCCGATGCTGATCGCTTGATACAGGTGCTGTTAAACCTGCTATCAAACGCGGTCAAGTTTGTGCCCGAGGAGAAAGGCAAGGTTGAAGTGCATATACGAGATGCCACGGAAGGCATCACGGTTGAAGTGATTGACAACGGGCCAGGGATCGCACCGGAAAAACAGCAGCTGGTGTTTGAAAAGTTCCGCCAGATAGAAGGTGAAATAGACCGCCAGCCTGGTACTGGACTGGGATTGCCCATTAGCCTTCAAATTGTGGAGCATTTTGGAGGGCGCATGTGGTTACAGTCAAAAATAGGCGAAGGCGCCTGCTTTGGCTTTTTCTTACCTAGGCAAAAGGACAGTCCGGCCGATACATCATAATGATAGGAGTTCCAAAAAATGAGTAAAACTATCCTGATTGCGGACGATGAGAAGAATATCCTGATTTCTCTGGAATTCCTGATGAAACGAGAAGGCTACGTTGTGGTGGTAGCACATGACGGTCAGGAAGCGATTGATGCCATTTCTAGGGAGCATCCCGACCTGGTGTTACTGGATGTCATGATGCCCAAAAAGACTGGATTGGATGTTTGCCAAGAAGTACGCGCGAACCCCGATCTTAAAGATATCCTTATCCTGATGTTGACGGCTAAAGGGCGTGATACGGATATTGCCAAAGGACTGGCAATGGGCGCTAATGGTTACGTCATCAAGCCATTTTCCACCAGGGAACTGGCACAAAAAGTGCGCGACATGCTGGATCAGGCATGAGACGTTTTGACTGGCGGGTAGCCATTGGTGTGGCCATCATTGGCATTATCTGCCTGCTATGGCTGCTGGCAACAGGCATATTAATCTGGTCAACTCTTGAAGAAACAGGTCGTGATGCAATTGCAGCCACGCTGGGGCCAAGCCTTGAATTGTTGATTTTAATGTGGGCAATATCTCTGGGTGCGGTTGGTATCGCACTGCGTTGGCTAGTGGCCTACTTCATGACCGCCCCTGCCCGTCTCGCAGAAGATGCCCAGGTTTTACTTGGCACCGATGTAAAACGCCAACTTAAACCCAGTGGTAGTATTGAAAACCGTAGCTTGACCGATCTGATCAATCAGTTAGTGCAGCAGCGAGAAACATTACGTGAGGAAATGGATGCACTTGTGCAGGAAGCAGCCCACAACACAGAACTGGAAAAAAACCGCCTGGCCGCACTGATGTCCGAACTCAGTAAAAGTGTCGTGGTTTGCAATCTGGATGGGCGTATCCTGTTATACAACAACCGAGCCCGAAGACAGTTCCAACGATTATCACAAACCCCCAAGGTTGCGGCTGGGGTTGAATTGATCGGTCTTGGGCGTTCAATTTATGGCCTGTTCGACCGCAAATTACTCACCCATGCACTGGATAATATTCAACATCGTTTACAACATAACGTAACATCCCCATCAGCACGGTTTGTAACCACCACACAGTCCGGGCAATTGCTACGAGTACAAATGGCACCGGTACGCGCTGTCCAACTTGAAAACCAGGAATCCGCTCAGATGACGGGGTTTGTACTCTTAACCGAAAACATCACCCATGAATTTGAAGCACTATCACAACAAGAGCACGTTCTAAATACGCTTACCGAACATAGTCGTGCTGCAATAGCAAACATGCAAGCAGCTCTTGATGTACTTGAATACCCCGATCTGGAACCGGACATGCAAGAACGTCTGCTGGGTGTTTTGCGTGAAGAAACGCAGGGGCTTGGGGAGCGTATCCATGAACTAAAATCAACCACCGTAAATGGCTTTATGTCACACTGGTCCCTAGAAAATATGCAGGGAACTGACCTAGTTGAGGCCGTCATAAACCGTATTAATGCACTGGAGGGGCTTAGGGCTACCAAATCCAGTGTCGATACTTCCGTTTGGCTGAAAGTGGAAAGCTTTACATTACTGGAAGCCATCACCTATCTGGCCGAGCTTATACCTGTCTCTTATACA
>SDWK01000022.1 GCA_004195335.1 Shewanella sp. | reverse complement strand
GCCACCATGAGTCATGAAATTCGCACCCCAATGAATTCCATAATCGGGTTTTCAGATGTCTTATACAGTGAACAGTTATCCAAAGCGCAATTTGACTATGTTAATCGTATTCGAGTGGCTTCAAAATCCTTATTA
Source organism: Shewanella sp. (assembly GCA_004195335.1). Lineage (GTDB taxonomy): Bacteria > Pseudomonadota > Gammaproteobacteria > Enterobacterales > Shewanellaceae > Shewanella. The sequence continues at coordinate 4,796 of SDWK01000022.1, read as the reverse complement.
GGAATTATCGACGACATATTGGACTTGTCAAAAATAGAAGCCGGTATGCTCAATATTAACAATGCTCAGGTTAATCTAATTAACTTAATGGAAAATCAGTTAGTGATCTTTGGCCAGAAAGCGAATCAAAAATCCTTGGAACTATTGATTAATATTGAAGACGATGTACCGCTGGTGGTACTTGCTGATGAGACTCGACTGGCACAGGTTCTAACAAACCTTATCGGAAACTCGATTAAATTTACCCAACAAGGCGAGATAGAATTAACAGCTGTGCTAGTCAAAGATGAAGCAGGGGCCGCGACTATTGAATTTTGCGTCAGAGATAGCGGCATCGGTATGAAGCAGAGTTATTTACCCAAGCTATTTGACGCCTTTACTCAGGCCGATGGTTCTACAACAAGAAAATTTGGTGGTACCGGACTAGGCATGTCTATTACCAAGCAGCTGGTAACGCTTATGGGTGGAGAAATTCAGGTGACCAGCGAACTGGAGGTCGGAAGTCGTTTTTACTTTACTCTTACATTGGAAAAAGTTGGCAGTGCCCCCCCCCTCTTTCACAAGCTTACACTCAAGGTAACGTAATACTTGCTTATAAAAATCGCAATGCAGGTCTTAGTTTGGCAAAAAAATTAGCTTGTTACTACCCTGCGCTTCAACTAGTATCAAGTTTTGATGAGCTTAGTCTTTCAATTAAGAACTCTGAACCAGAAGTTATTCTGGTGGATTCTGAGCTATTACAGTCACTTTCATTATCGGTGATTAAAGCGCTTAGAGAGTGTAGTTCTCGCACTGATATGGCGATTGTGCTGTTAACTCATGTAGTGATGAAAGAGTTTACCGCTGCCGAGCAACTTAATGTCAATGATATCATCGTCAAACCCATCAGGTCGGCAGAACTAGCAAGAATGATTCAGTGGAAAGAGTGCCAAAATCCGATGCCATCGAACGATGTTTCGCATAATTCGGGTATGGTACAAACCGGATCACTTAAGGGTATTAACTTGCTGGTTGCCGATGATCAGGATGCTAATCGAGTACTGGCGAAATTAATATTAGAAAGAGCAGACGCCAATGTCACACTCGTTGAAGATGGTAAGTTGGCTGTTTCAGCGGCGGCGTTTCAGCAATATGACTGCATATTGATGGATCTGCAAATGCCAAATATGGGAGGCATCGAAGCAACTCAAGCGATACGCCAGTCCACAGGGAAGTCCTGCAACACACCCATAATTGCACTGACCGCCAAGGTTTTAGCTGAGGATAAAGCGCAATGCCTCAACGTGGGTATGAACGACTTTCTAACAAAACCATTGGATGCGCCCAACTTGTTGATGACCATTTTACAGCATATATCAGGCGAGAAGACGACTCTGGTAGAGCCTAATTTTACCCCAATCCCGCGCGAATTTTCCTCGACTACTATCGTTGATGTCGAAAACGGAATTGCACTTTGGCAAGGTGAAGAAAGTCTTTATTGGAAAAAACTAATTGAGTTCAATAAAAATAGTCTAGGCTTGGTAAAGGGTATTCAGCTTAAGCTAGAGGCTGTTGATTATGCAGCAGCAGCAGCCATAGCACACAATATCAACGGTCAGGCAGGGAATTTAGCTATTCCAAAATTACAGCGAGCGGCCAAATTAATAGAAACGGACTTGGATAATTATGAAAAGGGATCTTTGGTTACCGAAAATACCTTGGATCAACGGTTGCAGGATTTGAGTCTGGCGCAAACCCAATTAACAGAGTTTATCTGTAAAAATAAAGAAAAGTTGAATTCACCATCGATTGGTGATGATAATTCTTTGGAACTAGATAACGCACAATTTTTTCAACAACTTAAAGTATTCGCTCGTCAGTTAGCTCAGGCCGATTTGGACGCATTAGAAGGAATTTCCATTTTAAACTCATTTTGGTCAGGCTCAATCGATATTCATCAAGAACTTTCTCAACTGGAAAGTGAGTTAACTCACTTTAATTTCGAAGCTGCGCATAAACTTCTCATGAAAATTGTCGTCAAAAAGAAAATTGATATAGGAATGGAAATATGAGTATAACCAACAATAAACAAACGATGCTGATAGTTGATGACGAACCTACTAATATCATATTGCTGCAGACAATATTTAAAGCTGAATATCGTATTACCGCCGCGACCAATGGTGAGCGAGCGCTGGCAATTGCCGCTCAACAGCCGCAACCTGATCTTATTTTACTCGATGTGATGATGCCAGCTATGGACGGTTTTAGCGTTCTACAACAACTCAAAAGCGACACAGAAACTCAAGATATTTCAGTGATTTTCGTCACGGCTAAATTGGGCGACGAAGATGAAAAAAAAGGATTAGAGCTAGGCGCATTAGATTATGTGTCTAAACCAATCAATGCCAATTCGGTTAAAGCCAAAGTTAAAAATCATATGGTGTCTATTCGCCAACGAAACTTCATTCAGTCATTGGTCAAAGAACAGTCCGAATCTCTGATGAAGAAAGACAATGACAGTCAAAAGCAGCAAGTTGAAAACGAAGCGATTATCAAGGGTTATCTTGAAACCATCAAAGCAGATAGTGAAAGGTTAAGTTTGGCGCTTTGGGCGAGTGGTAATGAATTATGGGATGTGGATGTCACTAACGGAAAAATCGAGAGAAGCGATGGTTTAGATGAGTTTCGACTGCCGACTAAGTTCGATTCAAATGGCGATCTTTGTGAAACCTTTGCGCAGGTTTTTAAGGAATATATTCATCCACTTGATCTAGAAGTTTATATCCACAGTTTACGCCAGCTTGCGGATGCGGTAAGCGACACCTTTTCGATTGAATATAGAATAAAGTCAACTCAAAACAAATGGATTTGGTTACATGACAAAGGCCGTGTTATTAAACGAGGTGATAATGGCGAAATCAAGCGTATGGCGGGTACCATACAAAATGTACACGCAAGAAAAGAGGATGAGAAAGCGAGTCGAACGATTGCCCACGCATTTAAGAGCACTTCTGATGGGGTATGGGTAACGAATGAAGAGTTAAACATACAGCTGGTTAACGATGCCTTTGTTGAAATTACTGAACTGAAGCCTGAAGATATGATCGGCAAAAGACTTTATTATCCCGATGTCAAAGGACAAGGAGATGATTTTGTCGAAAGAATAATGAAGGAGCTCCACCGTTCAAGCAGCTGGACTGGTGAGGTTTGGTCAAAACGAGGAAATGAGCTTTACCCGGTCGATCTGCGTATTAGCAAAGTGGAGAATGCGGAAGATTGCAGCATACAATACGTTGGTATTTTTACCGACATAACCTATCGAAAAAGAGCCGAAGAAGAGCTGATAAAGCTAGCAAACTACGACCAATTAACAAAGTTACCCAATCGAACATTACTTCACGAAAGACTGCAAAAAATAATTACCGGCGTTCGCGGTGAAGATTTACATTTTGCCATTATTTTCATCGACCTTGATGGCTTTAAGCTAGTTAATGATACCCTAGGACATAACGTTGGTGACCAACTCCTAATTCAAGTAGCGGAACGTTTAATTCGAATTTCACGAGAGCAAGACACTGTCTCTCGCTTAGGCGGCGACGAGTTTGTTATATTGATAGAGCCTCAGCTCAGTAATCATATTATCGCAAAAATTGCTCAACGAGTCTTAGATGCGATTGCAATTCCTTTCGAATTGGAAGGACGTGATATCACAATTACTGCTAGTTTAGGGGTCGCACTATGCCCAGAAGACGGACAGGATATGGACTCTCTGATGAAGAACGCTGACGTTGCCATGTTTGAAGCTAAAGCTGACGGTAAGGCAGGATTTAAATTTTATACAGATGCAATGACGAAGGATGCACTTGAGCGATTAGATTTGGAGAGTGACTTACGCAAAGCCGTCTCTGATGATCAAATTTTTCTTCATTATCAACCTAAGGTGCAAGTGGAATCTGGAGAAATCGATGGACTAGAGGCTCTGGCGCGTTGGGAGCTTCGAGGTGAAATGATTCGACCCGATGTTTTTATTAAAGTCGCTGAAGAAATGGGCTTGATCGTCGAATTAGGTAAAAACATTCTGAGACGTGCATGTTTTCAATACCAGGAATGGGTAAAACAAGACCTAGTAACGGGTCGAATTGCAGTAAATCTGTCAGCTCCGCAATTAATGGCAGACGATTTACTCGACTTGTTGAAAAGTATATTAGAAGAGACCGAGTTACCACCTCACTTTCTGGAACTTGAGATCACAGAAACAGCTGTTATTGCTAATGTGGAAAAAGCAACCCGCCAGATGCGTGGGATTCGAGATCTAGGTGTCCATTTGGCGATGGATGATTTTGGTACTGGATATTCTTCGTTAAGCTACCTGACACACTTCCCACTCAATACGCTGAAAGTAGACCAGTGTTTTATCCGAGATATGCTTTCTGACCCCCGCAGTAAAAGTATTGTAGAGACTATTATAAATATGGCACACACTCTTGATTTGAACGTGGTCGCCGAAGGTGTGGAGGTTATTGAGCAAGCCGATATGTTACGAGAGCTTAACGGTGAAATTATTCAGGGCTATTTATTTTCTAAGCCTGTTTCGCCCTCCGAATTTGAACAATTGTTAAAAGATCGTAAAAACCTTTACGGCGACGAGTCAAACTTATTTCGTTAGATATCATAGGGGGTGCTGTTCGGTTTAACACGTTTTATAATAAATCTTTTGTCTATACCCGTTATCAATCAAGATACAGGTTTCAGAGTGCTTGAGCAATTTCAATACAAGGCGCACCTTTGTAGTAATGGTTATTCCCTTACAAAAA
>SDWK01000017.1 GCA_004195335.1 Shewanella sp. | reverse complement strand
TATATAATCAGTGATGGCAAAGGAATCGTCGTGCTGGCTAAAAAACAGGGAGAGGTTATTGCCGGATCAATTTATTTCCTCTTTGGAAAGAGTGCGATTTACAAATACGGGGCGTCGAACAAAGAAGAGAGATATTTGAGAGCCAACAACCTGGTGATGTGGGAGGCAATAAAGTGGTTATCTAGCAGAAACTATAAAAGCCTTAGCTTGGGAAGGACCGAAAAGAATAATGATGGACTGATGAGATATAAAAATGGGTGGGCGCCAGAAAAAAGATCAATCAGTTATTATCGATTCAGGGTTAAAGATAATACGTTCGTCGTGAAAAAGAAGAGTTCAGGTTCACTCAGCGCAAGTTTTTTTAAATCGGCCCCTGTGGACGTTTCAAATTTTCTGGGGGGGGTACTCTACCGACATGTTGGTTAACAGACTCTACTACAATATTAAACCGCTAATTCCACGGAATGTGCAGATTATGATCCGGCAATATGTTGTCGATCTGCAGTTGAAGAGAAACTTGAACCTCTGGCCGATAGATCCAGCAGCTGGAAAGAAGCCGGATGGCTGGCCCGGTTGGCCTGATGGAAAGAAATTTGCTCTGGTTTTGACCCACGATGTTGATACTGCCGTTGGGTTTCGAAATTGTATCAAGCTGAGCAATCTGGAGAAAAGTCTTGGTTTTCGATCGAGTTTTAATTTTGTCCCTGAACGTTACACCGTTTCTGCTGAGATCCTTGAGTCCCTGAGAGAGAGCGGCTTTGAGATAGGTGTGCATGGCTTGAATCATGATGGGAAATTATATAATTCAAGGCGCATATTTTTAGAGAGGGCAGTCGGGATCAATCATTATTTAAAAGAGTGGGGAGCGGTTGGCTTTAGGTCACCCGCTATGCACCATAATCTCGAATGGATACACGAGTTGGACATTGAATATGATTCTTCAACCTTTGATACCGATCCGTTTGAACCACAGTCAGATGGTGTTGGCACCATTTTTCCTTTTTGGTTGAATGGAGAACGAGGAAGAAGAATTTTGGAAATTCCTTACACGCTCCCGCAAGATTTCAGCATGTTTGTTCTGTTGAGACAGACCACGATTGATATATGGAAAAATAAACTTGATTGGATTGCCGATTGTCGGGGGATGGCGGCGGTTAATATCCACCCGGATTATCTCAGTTTTGAAGTCACAAGAAAAGGTTATCAAGAATACCCGTACGAATACTATTCAGAATTTCTTCGTTATGTAGAGGCCAAATACAGCGATCAGTATTGGTTAGCTCTTCCTAGGGAGGTCTCTAGCTATTGTAAATCGCATTTTTTTCCTGAAAATCAGTGTTAGTTGTGAATGGAGAGGGCTATGGAACACGAGGTTCCCATTAAGATGGATAGGCAATCTGCACATCGTGAAACGGTCGCGCGGTATTTTTCAACCAAGACCGATTTTTGGGAGGTTGTTTACACTGAGGAGAACGGCGCTTGTAGCAATTATATGGGCTTCAATATGCGTCGTAGGCGTGATGCCGTCCTTAAATGCCTGAACGAATGCCAGGTGCCGGGGGGGGCAGTTCTTGATGTGGGGTGTGGCTCGGGGGCTCTCATTGTTGCTATGGCAGATATGGGGCATAGCGTGTACGGGGTTGATATCTCCCCAGGCATGGTTACGAAGGCTCGGAAGTGTTCTGAGGAAAAGGGGTTGAATCCTGAGCGGGTACGGTTGGGAGAGGTTGAAACAATTCCTTATGAGGATAACTTTTTCGATGTCATCACCTGTGTTGGTGTTCTGGAATATGTATGTGATGAAAGGGTAGCCTTATCAGAGCTTAAGAGAATAGTGAAAGCTGACGGCCGGATAATAGTAACGATGCCAAATATTTTCAAACTACAAAATATTCTCGATCCTTACTACTGGTTTGTGCGAACCAGTAAGTACATTTTTCGCAATAAAATTACAAAAAAAACAGAAGCAACCCCTGCTGATGGTCTTAGTCAGATTAGTACAAATGCTAACTATACAAATAAGCGGTACTCATATCGACAACTGGTAAGAATTCTTGATGATTCTGACCTTGTTCCGGTTGGTTGGGTGGGGCTCGGGTATGGACCTTTTACCCTATGTAAAAGGAAGATATTCTCTGAAGATTTTTCTAAGAAAGTAAGTGATTGTCTGGAGAGAACTTTCAAGATGTTTTTACCGGTGGTGGGTAAATATTTTACTAACAGGTGGGTAATATGTCTGAAAATAAAAGAAGAATGATGCCTGCTTTAGTTCTGGGTAGTCACACAATGGGCCTGGCAATAATCAGGTCTCTTGGGCAGATGGGAGTGCCTGTGATTGTCATTTATTACGAGCATGAGGACATGGGCTATCGATCGAAATATGTACAGGATTATCTCTTTACCGAGAGTCCTGAATCTTCAGAAGAAGCCTTTCTCGATATTCTTATCAGCTGCAAAAAAAAGTACGGCAGCTGTGTCGTTTTCCCTTCAGATGATGCATCTCTTTTCGTCGTCGCAAAAAATAAAGAATATCTCTCTGGATTCCATCTGCTCGCTTGTCCTGATTGGGATCTGGTGAACCTGGTCGTTGATAAAAAAAGAACATATAGTTTGGCCGATAAATGTGGGATTCCGGCGCCAAGAACAATGGTCCCCACCAGTGAATCAGATGTTAAGGAGTTTTGTGGTCTAATCGGCTATCCATGCTTGATTAAACCTTGTTTCAGCCACAGGTATTACGACCATTTTAAAAAGAAGATGACCAGAGTCGAAAATCTCGAGCAGGCACTTTTGGCATTCAGGGAGGCAGACTCTTTGGATGTTGAGGTTATGGTTCAGGAGCTGATACCTGGAGGCGATACCCTTGGCGTGAATTACAACTCATTCGTGTTTGGTGACAGTGAGCCTGTTGAGTTTGTCGCAGAGAAAGTCCGGTTATCTCCACCAAAATTCGGGGTGCCAAGGGTGGTGAGAAGTCGATGGCTACCCGAGGTGGCCGAAATCGGTCAAAAGACCGTTAAGGCCTTCGGTTACAAGGGGTATTCCTGTACCGAATTTAAAAAAGATCCTCGCGATGGGGTCTACAAGTTGATGGAAATAAATGGACGTCACAACAGATCAAGCCTGTTGTCCCTTAAATGTGGGATCAACTTTCCGTATCTTGAGTATAGAAGTCATGTGGATGGAAATTTTCCAAGACAGGTTCAGTCTGATGCCGAATTTTTGTGGATTGATGAATTTAGAGATCTCTACCAGACGTTTGCTAGCGCTAAGGAAGAGTCCCTGGGACTTAAAAAAATAGTTGAACCTTATTTGAAAAATCACGTATTTGCAGTTTTTGATCGTCGGGACCTAGCGCCTTTTGCAACACGTATTCGGGGACTTATGAAGCAAATAATTTAAGCTTGGGAGGCTCAACATGAGAGCAGATGCGATTCCGTTGGAAGAAGAGCGCTTGAAGGATGTTGTGAACATCGAAGACTATCAAAGTTTTCACGAGAGACATCGAATCTTTCCGGAGGTTTTCAGGGGGAAGAACCACCAGAAGGTCTTGGATATTGCCGCTGGCGTAGGGGTCGTTGGAAAGAGGATTCAGGACGAGTGTGATGCCGAAATGCTTTGCAATGATGTTTGCCCAAAATGTCTCTCGGTGATGAGTCGGGCCGGGTTGGAAACGGTTTCTTTCAACATTGACGACGACAGTCAGCTCTACCCGATTAACAGCGGGACATTTGATGCGGTCGTTGCGTTAGCGACGATCGAGCACCTCATCAATCTGAACCATTTCCTTGCGGAAATTAACCGGATCTTGCAAGACAATGGTCGGTTATACATATCTGCACCAAATTATTCAGGCTTAACTTATCTTCTGCCATTTCTATTCACCGGTAAGACTTTCCATGATCCGATGTCCGAGAAGGATAGTTATGAATTTTATGCACATGTAAGGTATTTCACTTATCGCTCTCTCGTGGATGTTGTTCAGAAGCATGGTTTTGTCGCAGAGGCAGTCTATTTGCCTCTGCCCGATTCCAGTTCTAAGTATTTAGCATTGGAACAGAAGTCAAAATTAAAGGCACAACTTGCAAGAGGCGCGATGAGTGTTCTTTATAATTTATTTTCTCCGCGGTGGGCCGCAGAACCAGTCATCTGTTTTCGAAAGGGTGCGTTGCAAGCCTCTGAAAATATACAGAAAATTGTTTTATGATCAGTTTGTAGACTTTTTTGGGGGGGTAATTTGTGGAGTTGGAACGAAAGAGGTATTCATCATGGTGAGAGTTGCTTCGGTTGTTTTCTCAGGGTTTCCCACCGACCCTCGTCCTAGGCGAGAAGCTGAAGCCTTGGTTGAGGCGGGTATGGCGGTTGATATGATCTGTCTTCGTGAAGAAAATCAACCAGCACATGAGACCGATAAGGGGGTTAACGTCTATCGAATCAACCTGAAAAGGTCACGTCACAGCAAGTTGCTTTATATATGGCAGTACGGTTATTTTATTCTTGCCGCATTCCTGCGCCTCTCCCTTTTACATTTCCGGCAACGTTACCAGGTGATACATGTGCACAATATGCCCGATGTCCTGGTGTTTTGCGCGCTGATACCTAGACTTACAGGTGCCAGAGTCGTTCTTGATTTACATGATCCCATGTCGGAAATCTTTATCACCAAGTACGGAATCACTGAGTCTCATTTTATTATCCGTACTTTGAAATTTCTTGAGAGACTCAGTATGAGGTTTTCCCACCTCGTTCTAACCCCCAATAAGGCCTTCCGGGAAATATTCATTGCTCGAGGTTGTCCGGTAGAAAAAATTCACATTGTGATGAATTCACCACAAGAAAATATTTTCAATAAAACTAACATAGATAAAACCAACAAAGATGATAAGGATAAAGACTCCCTTACTTTGATGTACCATGGGTATATTTCTGACTATAATGG
>SDWK01000013.1 GCA_004195335.1 Shewanella sp. | reverse complement strand
GAATAGGGTCAAAGCAGGAACCATCATAAACGGCAAGGAAAGATATACCGGCCTTGGAATCTCGGCGGGATCTTACCCAACCGCGAACGGTAACTTGCGAACCGATCGCAAATTCACCTTTAAATACAGAAGCGACAGATGTAATGCTCATTGTTGCTTAGTTCTCCAACGAAACGTTTTATAAAAAAATTTGGATGTTCATATTACCCTGCTTACGGCTTTTCTCAAGTGAAAAAGGGGATAATCACGCTATAGAAGTTAAATAAACTGTGATTCTTTTGCATATGCTCGGATTTTATCCCCGATGAAGATAATTATTGCTGAGAAAAGCGGGGTAAACCAAGGGAGCATCCTTGGATGTTGATATAAAAGCGCTTCTATACCCGTGTTTATTACACTCTTGATAATTTGTGCACAAGTTTATGGCTCATAGAGTTCTAGTAAGGGGAGAATAAAAAGATTGTAATAAGTAACTGAAAATAGCGGTCATAATACAATATGATGTTGCTTAAAAAATGTTATATTTAAAATGTGTGTGATGGCGAACAGGAGAGGATAATTGAAAAAAGTTAGAGTGTTTCAGTATTTGTTGGCTTCTCTCTCCATTATGGGCTGGTCGTTGGCTGTGTATGCATTATTGATTTTCGATGAGGCAAGGCCAGATCGTGCCGTAGGCTATTTTCTCAGTAAGGGAGCGTCGGTTCGCTTGAGTTGGGACCCCATTCAAACGGTTCAACTCGAATATGTTATTTGGGTTTGTGCCGCGATTAGTCTGCTAAGTATGGTTTTTAACTATTACACCGCACATCATAGCAAGATGGGGTATTGGTTTAACATTCCATTACTTCTACTCAGTTCTATTGCCGCAGGCTTGTATTTGCGTTTCTTTGTTTAAGTCAAGACGAGTCAAGCCTAGGATAACAACCTCTGTCCCCTTCAATACAAATGTATTAGTGCGGTTCAGGGTAAACCACAATTAGATCTATTATTGATTTAGCTGCTCACATAATCGTTCGATAATTGCCGCCGTAGCCCCCCAAATTACATGCTGTTTATAGGGAATAAAATAGACTGGGTATTCGACGCCGTTGCGGCGGTAGAGATATTGTTGCCTGTTGGCTGTTTTTAACAAAAATGTCAATGGAATAGTAAAGCATTCAGCCACTTCCCCCGGATCGAGTATCGGTTCAAAATTACTTTTTACGATGCCAAAAACAGGTGTGATTTCAAAGCCTGTAAACGTCTTATATTTAGGATGTTGTCCCAGTACTTCTACATTTGATATCGGCAGTGCAATCTCCTCTTCGGCTTCTCTTAAGGCTGTGGCAATGTGGTTGCGATCATTTTTTTCAACTTTACCGCCTGGAAAACTGATTTGACCAGGATGATGTCTGAGATGACTGGGTCTTTGCGTCAAAATGAGGTGAGTTTCATTGTTGACCTGAGTGAAAGCGATCAGAACGGCTGCCGGCTGAAGTTTACTTGAAATTAGGGGGCTCTTGAGAGCTGAAAGAGGTTGAAGGTTATACCTTATCCTCAACTCTATTAAGTTCATACGGCCCCCGAAGTTTATCTTTTAGTTAATATCAGTCTTTTATACCATTTCAAGAATAGGAAGTATCTTACTGACCTTATCGAAGGTTTCTTGATATTCATCATTAGCTTGGGAGTCGGCAACAATACCGCCACCAGCCCAGCAGTGTATGTGATTGGCTTGTGCAACTAATGTGCGGATGGTAATGCTAGTGTCCATCTGTCCATCTTGGCTTATATAGCCAATAGATCCACAATATAGGCTGCGCCTCGAGGGTTCAAGCTCTTCTATTATCTGCATTGCACGGATTTTTGGGGCGCCGGTAATCGATCCGCCTGGAAAAGCCGCTTTTAACAGGTCGGTTGCTTGATATTTGTTGTGTAACTCGGCCGTTACCGTACTGACCAAGTGGTGGACGGCTGGAAAACTGTCAATTTGGAAAAGGTGAGGAACCTTGACTGAGCCAGCTTTTGCAACTTTGCCTAAGTCATTTCGTAGTAGATCGACAATCATTAAGTTTTCGGCGCGATCTTTTTCTGACTCAGCAAGCTCGAGTGCAGAAGAGGTGTCTGCTTCTGCATTTTCAAATCGAGGCCGGGTTCCTTTAATGGGCTTTGTTTGCACTTGACCATCACGAAGCTGAATAAAACGCTCCGGTGAGATAGAGAGTATCGCCGCATCATCTAATCGGATAAATGCCGAGAAGGGGGCTTTATTTGTCTCACGTAGCTTGAGGTATGCGCGCCATTCATCACCTTGATAGCTTGCGGTAAAGCGCTGAGTCAAATTGATCTGATAGCAATCACCACTATTGAGATAGGATTGGATTTTATCAAATTTTTCGATGTATTGAGCTTTAGTTATCTGATTAATCCATCCACTGGTTAGGCAGAAGTCACTGGTAAATGAATTGGGCTTAGCGTCGAGTAGGCTATTAAGTCGAGTCAGAGTCGACTCAAGTGCAGCCTCTCCATGATAATGTGCCAGAATCCAGCCTGAGTTTAAGCGGTCAAAAATTAATGCCCAGGGATATAAGCCAATATTCATTTCGGGCAGTAAAATGTCTCTGGCCGCTATTTTGGGTAGATGTTCAATCCGGCGTCCCAAGTCATAACTGAAGCAGCCCATTGCGCCACCGCTAAAAGGTAATGGACTTGGATATTGATGAGGGAAATAGTGCTTTATGGTGTCATTGAGAAGCTTGAAGGGGTCACCACTGTGAACTTGACTATTTACTATTTCACCGCCTTGTAGATGATTCACCTTGCTCGATTGGCCATCGGTTACAATCGTTGCGATAGGATCGCACACTATGATGTCAAATTTAGCATCCAGGTGCTCTGCATCTGCTGAGTCGAGCAGCATGGCCCAAGGCATGTTCGCGAGGTGGGAGAACAGTTCTGTGGTGGTGTGGTTCCAATTCAGGTGCCTGAAAGCAAGTTGCTGCGGCGGCGAAAAACTCATCGATTAACCTTATCTAAAATGTGATATTCCCCTAAAAGTCGCGAAAGAGTATCATATCCAAATGCTGGGATTAATAAAAAGAAACACGCAAGCCGTACAAGGCAATGACGTGATACATACTCTACGGGTTGGAGGAATGTATGAAATGTCCGAGCAGGAATAACTAAAAACAAATACGCAAGCCAAAATGGCTAATGGAGCGCACCCTCATGTCTGTTGAAAAGGAAGTGTCTGTGACTAAAGAAGTTATTATAAAGCAAGCCGATCTAATTGAAAGCGTTGCCGATTCCCTACAATATATCTCATATTATCACCCTAAAGATTTTGTCGATGCGATGTCTGAAGCGTATGACAGAGAAGAAAGTGCAGCCGCGAAAGATGCCATTGCACAGATCTTAATTAACTCTCGTATGTCGGCAGAAGGAAAGCGTCCTCTGTGTCAGGACACCGGTATCGTTACCTGTTTTGTAAAAGTGGGTATGGGTGTTAAGTGGGATAAGACTGACATGACGGTTCAGCAGATGGTCGACGAAGGCGTCAGACGTGCGTATCTGAACCCGGATAACCCATTAAGAGCCTCAATTGTTTCAGACCCTGCCGGAGCGCGTAAGAACACCAAGGATAACACTCCGTCTGTCGTTCATATCGATATGGTACCCGGGGATCATATTGATGTTGCTATTGCGGCTAAGGGCGGCGGATCAGAAAACAAATCTAAGATGGCGATGCTCAACCCTTCTGACGATATTGCTGCATGGGTTGAGAAGACATTACCGACAATGGGAGCCGGTTGGTGCCCACCAGGAATGCTGGGTATTGGCATCGGCGGAACGGCAGAGAAAGCGGCGGTACTCGCTAAAGAGTCACTGATGGATCCTGTCGACATTCATGAATTACAGGCAAAGGGCGCAGAAACCGCCGAAGAGAAGTTGCGTCTTGATATTTTCGAGCGCGCTAATAAACTCGGTATCGGTGCTCAGGGCTTAGGCGGGTTAACCACAGTTCTCGATGTGAAAATTAAATCGGTTCCAACACATGCAGCCTCTAAGCCTGTCGTCATGATCCCGAACTGCGCGGCGACACGTCATGTTCATTTTCACTTAGATGGAACGGGTCCTGCTGTATTAACGCCGCCGTCATTAGAAGATTGGCCTGTGATCACCCGTGAAGCGGGCGAGAATACTCATCATGTCGATCTGAACAGTGTGACACAAGCCGAAATTGAAAAGTGGAAGAGTGGCGATACCTTGCTACTTAATGGCAAAATGTTAACCGGCCGTGATGCTGCCCATAAGCGTATTCAAACCTTAATTGAAAGCGGCGAAGGTCTGCCTGAAGGCGTCGATTTTACCGGTAAGTTTATCTATTACGTAGGGCCAGTGGATCCTGTTGGTGATGAAGTTGTTGGCCCGGCTGGCCCAACGACGGCAACGCGTATGGATAAGTTCACCGATATGATGCTCGAGAAAACGGGCCTAATGGGCATGATAGGTAAAGCCGAGCGGGGACCTGCAACGGTAGAATCCATCAAGAAGAATAAAGCGGTTTACCTGATGGCTGTGGGTGGCGCCGCCTATCTGGTGTCGAAAGCGATTAAAACCTCTCGTGTCGTCGCATTTGCCGACTTAGGCATGGAAGCTATTTATGAGTTTGATGTTAAAGATATGCCAGTCACTGTGGCTGTAGACTCTAATGGCGTCAATGTTCATGAAACGGGTCCGGCTATCTGGAAACTCAAACTCAGTTAACACCTCTGTTTTTGAATACTGTTTTTCAATACTTCTTTTGAAGAATGGATTTTAATATCGAGTTAGACAGATAATACTTGGCTTAGGCATCTTGCCTAAGCCTTATTATTTGGGTAGTGTTCACCACCAATAAAAATCCTGTCTCTTATACACATCT